>NZ_JAUBPB010000153.1:0-1947 GCF_036700545.1 Microcoleus sp. SVA1B4 | reverse complement strand
CCTGCGGAAACTCCCATTCCGACGCCTGCGGAAACTCCGACGCCAACTCCAACTCCGACGCCTATTTCCACTGCGACGCCAATTCCGACACCGACGCCAATTCCTGCGGAAACTCCCATTCCGACGCCTGCGGAAACTCCGACGCCAACTCCAACTCCGACGCCTATTTCCACTGCGACGCCAATTCCGACACCGACGCCAATTCCTGCGGAAACTCCCATTCCGACGCCTGCGGAAACTCCGACGCCAACTCCAACTCCGACGCCTATTTCCACTGCGACACCAATTCCGACACCGACGCCAATTCCTGCGGAAACTCCCATTCCGACGCCTGCGGAAACTCCGACGCCAATTCCGACGCCAATTCCTGCGGAAACTCCGACGCCTGCGGAAACTCCGACGCCAATTCCGACACCAATTTCGACATCTGGAGAAACTCCAATCCCAACGGCTAAACCTGGGGAAACACCGATCGCAACTGACAATTCGATCGCCCCAACCACATCTCCATCAACCGAAACCCCCAAACCTTCGCTAATTCCTGCTGCTTCGGAAGACTGTATGTGCGATCGAATCACTTTACCCGATCGCAATTCCATTCCCGGCCCGAATATCCCTGAAAATACCCTCAACGGTACTGACGGTAAAGATACTCTAACCGGCAGCGATGTTAATGACATCATCAACGGTTTCAACGGCAGCGACTTGCTAAAGGGCTTTCTCGGCAACGACAATATTTACGGCGGCTTTGCTAGCCCAGTTGCTGTGGGCGCGGATGCAGACAGCGACACCATATTTGGCAACGAAAATAACGACTATCTCGTCGGCCACGCTGGGAATGACCTTATTTATGCGGGTAAAGATCATGATGTGGCGATCGCAGGCAAAGATAATGACATAGTTTGGGGCGACAAAGGCAACGATACCCTACTTGGCGATGAAGGTAATGACAGTTTATTTGGTGGCACTTCTGATGCGTCTGACGGTGGCTTGACAGGAAAAGATTTGCTTTTTGGCAATAATGGCAACGACGTTTTATACGGACAAGAAAGCGAAGATACTCTTTCTGGCGGCGAAGACAATGATACCTTACACGGCGGCAAAGATAACGATATAATTTGTGGCGATTATGGCAATGATTTGCTGTTTGGAGAGTTGGGAAATGACACCATCTGCGGCGGCAATGGCGAGGATACGATTTTCGGAGATATTGACAATATCGCGAGGGATGCTAGCAGTCAAAAAGATTATTTGTGCGGCGGTAGTGGCAATGATTTAATTTTTGGTAATGAAGATGCCGATCGATTGTTCGGGGGTGACGGTAGCGATACTCTCTACGGCGATAATGGTGATGATACTTTGATTGGGGGAATTGGCGAGGACTGGTTGAGGGGAGACTTCGGAAACGATACGCTGCAAGGGGGAAGCGGGCGCGATTACTTTTTCTTGACTGCGGGAGAAGGCCGCGATGTCATCGCTGATTTTACGCAAGGTGAAGATTTATTAATTTTGACGGGAGGGTTAACGGTCGATCGACTCAGTATAGTTGAAGAAAACACTACAACTTTTATCAAAATTGCCAACACGGATCAAATCTTAGCTAGCCTAAAAGGTGTGCCAGCTAATCTCATCACTCAACAGGATTTTACAGTAATTGGACTACCTGGTTTGTAGATAATATGGAATCCGGTTGTATCAGAACGATCGCTAATATCATGTCCGATCGATTAACCATAATATCCCGGTGGGGGCGGGTTTTTGAGATGGTCAATTATTGGCAGGTATTGTTGGTGAGGGGAGTCCCTACAAAAATCGCGATCGCTCGACTTGACATGATATTATATCATGTCCGGTCAATTAACCATGATTTCTGTAGATACTGTCTTGACCTGTCAAGGGGTAGCAGTCAAATAATTGGGGTCGAAAGGCTTTTGGGATTTTAAAATC
>NZ_JAUBPB010000035.1:0-64771 GCF_036700545.1 Microcoleus sp. SVA1B4 | reverse complement strand
CTAGCTAATTTACGATGATTACATTTACGTCCTAGAACTTAACTATGCAGAGGCTTTGAGTGTTTTCGGAGATGTCTTCTAGTAGACTGGTGAGTACAAAGTTTCTATCTTACTGAGCAGGTCGGTCTTATGGCATCAGGTTTCACCTCGGACAAACACAGGATTAAAAGGTCAAAAAAATTGAGTATAGCTCAGGCAACTGAACTGACAGAAAAAAGGACATTAGTATTTGCCCAAATCAAAGACCCCCGTGTAGCAAGAACCCGTGTTCATGTATTAACAGATATTTTAATTATCTGAATATTGTCAGTGATTGCAGGAGGTAACGGATGGGAAGACATGGAAAATTATGGAGTAAGTAAAGGTGAATGGTGGGAGCAGTTTTTAGCTTTACCATGAGGTATCCCGAGTGCGGATACATTTCGACTCGTCGAGTGAACGCATTAATCCCAAAGTATTTGAGCAATGCTTTCGACGTTGGATAGAATCAATAGTTGAGCTAGCAGGAGCGCAGGTAATTCCCATTGACGGTAAGACCCTTAAAGGCTCATAGGATGGAGAGCAAGGCAAATCCGCTTTACATCTAGTTAGTGTCTGGTCGAGCGAATATCGTTTGGTTTTAGGACAAGTAAAGGTGGCAGATAAATCAAATGAAATTACCGCAATTCCTGCATTATTAGAGTTATTAGACATGGCCGGAGGTATTATTACGATTGATGCCATGGGTACACAAACAGCAATCGCCTCTCAATTTTATCACGCCCAAGCTGATTATATCTTAGCACTTAAAGGAAATCCTCCTACACTTTATGGATCAGTAAAAAACTGGTTTGAGCAACAATTATCTCACGGATTTGAAGGTACGCTCCATAGTTATGACCAACGGGTAGAACGAGGTCATCATCGCACAGAAAAACGTTCCTGTTGGTGCGTCCCTCTTGCTCAATTGCCAACTTTACATCACCAAAACGATTGGGTCGGTCTTCAATGTGTTGTCATGGTAGTCCGGGTCAGACATCTATGGAATAAAACCCCCCGTGAAACCAGCTTATTGGACAGAGGTACTCACTCGAAAGAACATGATAGATCGCGGATTTAGCGCACATAAGGAATGAGAATTAAATAACTTCCACAAGTTTGTGGGATGGGCGGGACGCCCGTCCAAAAAGGACGGGCGTCCCGCCCATCCCACAATAACAATTAAAATTGTAAGTTATTTAATTCGCGATCCTAAGCTCGATAATATGCCACGTGGCACAGCGGTGAGAGATGGGTACGGTAGGTTGTGGTGGAAAGAGACGATTGACAAAGGTAACGAGAATTTACGCCCACTAGGGAGCCGTGCTAACACGGTGTGGTGTCGGTAAGTACGGGTAAGGCAAGCTAGTTCAACAGTTGCAACGACTTGTATACCAAAATGGTATGTATACCATTTTGTATACCATTTTAGTATGTATTACTGAAAAACTAGAGCTTGTTAATTTGTGAAACCCTTGATAGACAAGAAAATTGTCAAACGGAGAGGGTGGGATTTGAACCCACGGAACCTTGCGGTTCACCTGATTTCAAGTCAGGCGCATTCGACCACTCTGCCACCTCTCCTGGCGCATAAATTTTATCATACCAGCAAATGTCTCTAACTACAAATAGCTGCAGATTCAGCGCGCCGATAAAGAATTTGTTCTCTTTCTACCGCGAAATCTTCGCCTACCCATACCAGGGACACTTCCGACACTGCTCCATTTTCCAGCAGGACGATCGAGAAATTCCGCAATTTCGAGCACTCTCTCTCCACAATTCGCGGTACGCTGGCGGCATTCAAATACACCGTACCCTCCGCACTCACCTCCAGCGACTTCCGCAACTCGTGCTTCGTGTGCCGCAGTTTGTGGTGCATATGACCAAAAGTTACCAGCGGTATGTGCTTCCCAGAACTCCGAGTTCGATCGATCGCCTCCGCAAAATCCGGGTCGCCCCAATCCCCTCCCAGTGGCTTCCAATCTCGCCCGCAGGGGTCTTCAGGAGCCTCTCCTAACCCCGTCGGACCCGTGTGACCCAAAAAAATCACATTTTCGCAATCGGCATCCGCCGCAGCCGCTGCAATGCGCCGCGCCGACTCCTCAAAACTTTCTACCCCAAACCACTCCGAGTAAAAATCCCCGTACTTCCACTCCGAGCCCCCCCAAGTAAACGGGCGGCTTCCCACCACAGTTACGCCCAATTCGGGAAAATCCCGTTTCCCGTAACCGACGTGAGCTTCTCCCATTAAATCTAACTGCTGTTTTACCCAATTTTCTTGAGCGCGATCGTAAGGACACTGACTGCGGCCCCACTCAGTCGCCGTGTACCAAGCGTCGTGGTTCCCAAACACCGCTGCTTTCGGAATGTCCAATTGGGCGATCGCCCGCACCACCTCCACCGACTCATTGCCAAAATCCCCCACAAACAGCACCAAATCAACGCCCAGATGCTTCAGGGCCTCGCCGTCTTCAGCTTCCCAGCGATCGTGAACATCCCCAACCACCGCAATTTTGATAGATTTAGCCTCATTCATGTGATTTGCGTTCGTTCGATCGATCCCTTACCGCTTAAAAATTCCTACTAAACTTACCAATTTTCGGCAAATCCAGCCTTCACCAATTATACAGTGCAGCCTCTCCCAGGGAATTTGAGATTTGAGATTCTAGATTTTAGATTTGCTCAGCTTTCTTCATCTTTCACTCCAGGGCGCAAAAATTCTCTCCCCCTTTGACATGAGAAGCGATTGGCCTGAAGTTAAGCCCGTTAATCACCGACTCCAACGCCATAAAACTCAAGCGAGTCGGGACAGAACCCCTAGACTGAATTATTCCTCCCTATCAGGTTCCGCCGACCTTTCCTCATCTTCAATTGCAAATTCGCTGATGTAATCTCGCACGACACGCTCGAAGAACAGGGTGGCCGGTAAGCTCGACCAGTCGCTGTAATGACCGAAACTATAGCGCAGAGATTCCACAAGCGCAGCAAGGCGATCGGGCTTGTCATTTTCTTGTCGCAAGGTAACAACAATCTCAAGGGGATTGGGAGTCGTCCACTGACCAAAAAACGGCGGTTTGCTTGCGATTTGGTCAACTTTTAATTTAGCTTTATTTAAAAGTTTGCCTTGAGAATCATCAGCTTTATTGGCAGCTTCGTCAACTTTTAATTTAGCTTTATTTAAAAGTTTGTCTTGAGAATCATCAGCTTTATTGGCAGCTACGTTAATTTGTGTTGAGCGATAGCAACTTTGACCGCGTAATTTACCTGGTTTTTCATTTCTTACAGATAGATAAGCAACACAACCCGTTTGATTAGTTGCACTTAGTCGAAATAATCCCTTTACACTAGAGGCTGAAGGAATTTCAAGGGTTGAAGTCAGTTCTTTTTTTGTCCGCGTATCTTCCAGAGAAGTTTCTGTTAAATATCGGACTTTTTTATCGATAATTCCAGGGGCGAGGTCTTGGCGAATCCGAATCAGCCGCGCGCCTTTCCATTCTTGCTCCATGTGTTCGTACAAGGGGCTTCCCGACTTGGTTTCAAAATTAATCTGATTTGCATTCATCCTGGCATCGGCGAGCCAAGGCCAAAGTTGCGCGCAGTTGGAAGAATCAATCATCACTAATGGTTTATTTCCCTCGTCTACAGAATTGGAAATTATCTGCTTGACAAATTCCATGAAACGAAGTTGACGCGCCTCTTGTTTGTCAGCCAGTTTAACGGGAGAGATTTGGGAAATAAAGGCGATCGCATCCGAAAACTTACTCCAAGGACTAATTTGTAAATTATTACCCTTCTCATAGGCGCAACACAGTTCAGACTCGCCTGTTTCCACCTTGAGGCGCATAGCAACTGGCAAAAATGTGTTGTCAATAAAACCGCGAGCGCGACCTTTCTGTTTGCGAACGATCGTAATTCCGATAATTTCTTTTGGTCTAGCTGCTACAGGAGTGTCTTTGAGCCATTTGTCAACCTTTTCTTTGACATCATCAATTCGGCCAGAATGAGCAGAAAGTAAGTCTTTTAGAGCAGCTTGCACTCGATGGGAAAAATCACTAAGTTGGAGAAGTTCTTTCTCCTTAGTTTTTTCAATCGGTAGCAGAAACTGCACGCAAGAACCGGCGATTGTAGCCAGTGCTTGACGGGATGAGGGTTTATTCACCGAATCGTCATGTTTCTTGTCTGGATACCATTCCCGTGCCATTACCAGGCAAAAAGTTCGCTGTTTGCGTAAAGCAAGTTGTTGGACGATCGACTCCCAGGCTTTTATGCGGTTTTGCGATCGCTCTTTCGCTTTCAAATTTGCACCGGGCAATGACTCTCTCGGCCCGTGAGTGTTTGCTGGCAAACGATTAGCCATGAGTTCGATCGCACCACCCCACAGAACGCGAATCATTGCTTGCAGCATTTTTAATTCGGTTTGACATTGTTCTTCGTAAAAGACAACAAGCAACAGTCTTTCGTTAGGATATAGCCGACGCATAGCTTCCTGGTTTGCCTGAATCATCGCCTTGAGTTCTTTTAATTGACAAACCAATTTAAGGGCTTTTCTGCCTTTTGCAATATTATCTAAATTGATATCAAGGTGTTTAGTGAGCAAGCTGTTTAACTCATTGTCCTCAAAGCTTTCTAGATATTTGGGAGTCAAATCATAGCAGTCGTCTTTTTCGAGAACTTCTAAAGCAGCACCTAACAGAGTAGGCAAATTAATCATGCGTGAAGCTGTATCATCTAATTTGTGGCTTTCACCTCTCTTAAATTTTACAGGATAGTAATTATCAAAAGCTTTAAAACCGATAGGTTCAAGAATTTTGGCTATCGCCTCAAAAGCTTCTAATTTATCAATCTCCGGTACGCCTGCGTCAATTCCGTGTTTCCCTTCTTGCAATCCGTTGCGGTAAGTTAATACTACTTTACAGCTATCCGTTGAAGCTTTCCCCAAAGCAATTTGGGAACCATCAATATTTTGACCGTTAGGGGTTTTCAGCGGGAGTTTTAGCTTGCCGCGCAAGGCTTCAAAATCTTTATCGATCGCCCAAAACCAATTTTTATTTTTGTCGGGTTGATTTTTCTCAGGTTTTTCGGAATCGGAAAGCACCGTGTAGCGAAATGCGCGATCGCTATAATCATCAGAAAAGACAAAGCCGCTAATATTTGCTGAGTTATAGCGTGCAGGTTGTAACCCACTTAACCAGCGGCGTTTGGAAACATCTATCTTCAATAAAGGCTGGTGCAAAGAAGGATAGGTTACAACTTCTAAGCGTACCACCAGACTGAATGTTCCTGTAGTGTCGGGTAGAGTAATGGGATCGGTAATCAATTCTGCCATCCCAGTTGTGAGGCTACCACTGCTGGAAATAACCCGCTTCATTGTTCCTAGCCCCTGAAAAATCTCTTTTCCCGCGATCGCGCGAGCTACATAATCGACTAACACGCAATAATCATAAGTCTTTGTTGCCTGAGTTGTTCCTGTTGTTGCTGACCATTTCCAAGGTAAAACTTGAGACTCCAACGGCGTAATTGTTAACAACTCATTTCGATCGTGCAAATCTTCCAAACGGTCGATAACTTCCGAGAGTCCATCTAATTTTTTAGCAAAAGGTTTGATAAAATTGGTTATCCAATCGTTGAGAATTGGACGTAAATCTTTCTGGGTCTCTTTTATTTTTTCGCTATTTAAGTAAGCAAATGGTTCGGGAGATTTTTCGATTTTGGAATTCAAATGAGACTTACTCAAACCTACATTCGACTGAATCCGTGCTGCGCTGTCAATTCCCAATTCTAACAAACCTAGCAGCGAGCAATAAGGGAGATTTTTACTAGCTGAATCGCCCTTAGCAGTAGCTTTTTGGATGGCTGAAAGCTCGTGCAAAGCAGCTTGCGTCCAAGCTAACGTCAAGCCTTTGACTATTACGGGCTCGATATTATCTGGCACGGTAAAAGCTAGGGTAATTTCTTTCAGACTCTTATTTGCAAGAGGAACGTAAAGAGTGTCTGAAAGCACAGGTGCTTCTGTTTCTTCGCCATCATATGATTCAATTTCATCAAACATTTCAGAGTTCATGGTTTCATCTCCAGTAATATTAGTTTCCTTTGCTTCAGCGTCGCGATCGAATTCAATTTTCTCAAAAATTTCGTCGTTCATGGTTACATCTCCAATAAAGGTGAAAAATCATCAAAATCGTCTTCTTCCTCTGTCAAACCTTCTGAATTCCGTAAACTTGGCGGGTAAACTATGCCATCAATGCGCCGCAGGGGATCGAGAAATGCACCGTAAAGTTCTTGATATATTTCTCGAATCACTGGATCGGGATGCTTGACGCATTCTTCTAAAATAATTCGCATCTGAACTAGCATACTGTCCCGCCCGGAGTCAGGTTCATTTTTAGTAGATTTAATTGCCCAAGCTGCATCGACAAAGTAAACTTGTACCGGACACCCATTTCGCATCCCGCGCCCAATTGTTTGCAAAATCCCAACCATCTGATTGGCCGTAAACGGTTTAAATAAATCTTCACCCAAACGGCTAGCCATGAGAGGTTCGCGTAACAGCCGATTAGCCGTTTTCCAGAGTTGTTTTCGGGACTGTTTCCAAGTATTATAAATTGCTGGCAAGTCTTCTGATTCAGTAAAAACTCGACTGTCAAATTCTTGGGTAGCTTTTCCGGCTAGACTGTACAAAAGTTGCGTATCGTCAGTCGTGGGATGGGGACGGGTGAGGAAATAAATTGTACCAATGGCTGCATCGAGTTGCCTATCTCCTTTGGTAAAAACAATATTCACGCCTCTACCAATTGCCAACATCGGAAAAATGATAATATCGCAAGTTTCATCATCTCCTAAAGCCTCGCACTGAGCCGTGGTAACGAAATCTGTGGGTTGCTCTCCGTTTTTGAGAAAATTAACAACTGCTTTGGTTTTTTTGCCGATTTCTGGATGGTAATCGTTGATAAAATTCTTAACGTTCCGAGCTTGTTCGTAGCTGTTAACAATTAAGGCAGCTTTGCGGTAAATACCATGTTGCACGTCAAAGTTGAGGATGGATTTGTAAATTTCAGATTTCTTGGTTCCTCCTTGCACCAGCGCGTCTACCATTTTTTTAAAATTACGATCGCGCAATTCGCCTGCACCGCTATATCGGAGAGGTTCATCGCGCGATTCGCGATCGGGCAGCCATTTGAAGCGGTAAAAGCTCTTTTTGGGTTCGTGTTCTGTTTGCCGCGGTTTCAGCAGATAATCCGGCCCAGAGTTAATGTGATAAGCAGGACTTGCTTCGAGAAATGAGGTAGCTGAAGTCATTAAAACTGCCGGCGCTGTCAGTTCGCCATCTGCCTCAAATAACTGATGAAAACGGTGCATTAACATCCGAGGCGCGCCCACAAAAATAATATAAGACAGTTCCACATTTCGGGCTTGAGAGCGAGTAGTTTGTGCCGATTCACAACTGTATTTCACGCCCGAAAAAGACCCCAAAATATTCTCAGGAATCAGTTGTCGCAGTTCGGGTGTTGCCGTTGATTCGACAATCGGTTCCCGAAGCAGTCCTTCTGCTACCATTGTTCTAGTTTGCGGTACGATACGCTGATAGCCTAAAATCACAAAAGTAACGCAAACAAGTAAGGTAATCGTATCCTGAGCTTCGCCTGATGCAGTGGCATCCTTAAAACACAAAGGCAAAAACAATTCGGCAATTTCTTTGACTATTTTATCGCGCCGTTCGATCAGATTCTCCGCTAAATAACGACGAAAATAAAGAATTTGAGTTTCCCATTGCTGTTTGAGCGTGTCGCAGTTTATTCCCAGCCTTTGAGCGCACAGATCCATGTTTAGCCGATCGTGCGGTTCAATGCCCGTGCGATCGTAAAAAGCATGGTAAGCAGCCGTTTCCCAGAATTCTTTCAAGGCTCGACTTTTGCTAAATCCCTGTTTGACTTCCTCTTCGTCAAGGCGATCGCGTTTAGAAGTTTTCTCATAGCCATCCAACAAATCGCTGACTATTCTCAGAACGGTTAATAACTGATTCTCATAGCGTTTGCCGACTGGCGATAAGGGCATATTTTGAACGGCAGTAATTAACGATGTGTTGTGATTGCCAAATTCTGCTAGGTCGCGGCTATAAAGTTCTACATCTCGATCGAACAATCGATAATTTTCGCCACGAGCAAAACGATTGTGAATTTGTTCTTGAATGACTAAATGGATAGAATCTGCCGCACCTGAAAGTTTTAAAGTTGCTGCACCGTAAGCATCCAGATTTGATTGCACCATATCTGCTTCGTCAAAAACTACGACATCGAATGTCCGGGCAATCAATTCAAAATAACGAATGCGTTCGCGAATAGCATGAGGTGGAACTTCAGTATCCATTGAAAGAACGTGGCCGACCCAAATATCGGCATCTAGCAAATCGCGGGGTGCTTTGTGGCGGCCGCACATCGTCCAAACCGGACAAAGATACTTTTTCATTTGCCCTTTTTTGCCCGCGCTTTGTAAAATTTCGTTGCAGGGTGCATAACCAAATCCCCACATCGAAGTATCAGCAGTAGAAAACGCAGGTAAAACGCAATTTAAGCCAAAAACTTCTGCCTGTTCCAAACTATAGCCAAAGCCGCCATTTCCTCCTGATGCTGCGATCGCATCGGCAATATTGTTAGCGTGTCGGCGGCGAGTTCCATCGCTTTGACCGACTAGCATTCCCACTTTAATTTCATGAAATGCAAGTTCTGCCATGTACTGTCTGGCAACTTCAATGGAGGGAAACACAAACATCGCTTTATAACCGTGTTTTCCCAACCAGACAGCTATCAATACGAGCAAAGTTGTTTTGCCCGATCCTGGCAGTCCAATTAAATGCTTGATGCCTGCTAATTCGATGACTGTTTCTTCTCGCAAGCCCTTGCCAATTTCTGGCACTTGAAGCGCAAAATGTTGAAACCGTTTTACCCAGTTACCCTGTCTTTTTTCAGGGTGATTTGCTTCGCGTTCATCCATCTCAACTGCTAACTCGTACAGTTCCGAAAGGGGAATGCGGATTTTTGCTTTCGGCAAGCGATCGAGGGAATGGGTGCGGCGCGGCGCAAGTGGGGCTGCGATCGGCCCAATTGGCACTCTCGCGGCTGTTGTTTCTTCACCTAAAGCAACGGCCATTTGCTGGCGGGGATCGGCAAAGGTGGCGCTGTAAAATTGGTGTGCCAAAGGCTGGCCCAGAATTTGACGGGCTTGGGCAATTAAAGGGTCTTCTAGGGGGTCTGTGCGTTCAAAATGAAGTGTTTCTAAGTTAATTTTATAGGTTCCTTGAGTTTTGTTGCGGTAGTGGCGATCGTTATAAATAGCAACTGCGTGTTTCACTGACTGTTCTGTCACGTAAGCCAGCGACATCAGGCGCATATTGAAAATGGCTTGGCGGGCTTTTGCCAACGCGGGTGCATTGATGATACTCGCCATTCCCGATATCGTTAAAGGGGCATATTCTAGGGAATTAGTCTCAATAAATTCTGCCATCAAGACACACAGCCAGCAAATGCGATCTATTCCCGTCCAGAAATCTGGTTTAATTCTCATATTTGATTGTCTTTAACAACTGTATGACTTGTGAAACAGACAGAATTTCGAGAGTAGCAGGATCGCCTTTTTTATCGATCGCTGACTGAAAAGTAGAGAGGTAATCTGGCCGCTCCTCAATTAATTGGTCGCTGACGGCAATAATGCGGCGGCGGTAGTGAATCAGCCCTCCGATGCCAGTGCGGTTGAGGCGCAAAGCAAGGGAGACAGGACTGGTGTATGACTTAGCATCAATGCCGATATTGCGACCGTTAATTGCTACGTCGCACAGGTCTGATTCTGGGTAAAGTTCGGCATCTAGTCCGTTTTTTATGGCTGCATCAAAAATTGCTAATTCGTCGATCGCCGGCCCAGTCCAATAGGTTAAAATTTGCGGTTGGGCAATCAGCAATCGGTCTTGGTTTGGGTCTAATTTCTCCGAAACTTTGGCTTTTGAGGAGTTGTGACCGAGGCATTGGCGAATCGGACATCGCCCATCGGAAAAAAGTTCTTTATTGGGATAGGGGCGCATCAGCGTACCGCAATACGCGCAGCGATGAGCGTTTCCGTCAATTAACCAGACATCCGGCACGCTATCAAAAAAGGTGTCAACAATCATTCCCTGTAAAGGTGTTAAATCGTTGTCACGTAAATACTCTAAGAGTTGGTGTTCTCCGATGAGCGATCGGCTGCCAAATAGCGATCGCAAAGCCGTATAAGCTTTGTGCTGGCGGCGAATTCCCAATCGTTCAGTTGCGTCGCGCAACCGTTGGTACAGGCGGTGTTCGATGATATTATCTTCGCCAAAAGTACCTTTACTGTTGGCAATTACTGCACAATCTTGGGTTGGTACTCGCAAGTCTGGATCGATGAGAATTACTTTACCAGAGTCAAAATCGGCGTGACAAAAAATATCTAATTCCCACTTATTGAGGGGATATCTAGCACGTTCCAAAACCGTATGCACGCAAGCCGCGCGATCGCTTTGTCCAGATTCGATATATAGCCTGCCTAACTTGCACATAGCCCGATAAAGTTCCGATGGCATACTATCATCGTCTTGGCGAACGATGTCTCGATTGAGAATTCTTGTGTACTGTCGCAGAATTCCCTGGGCTAGCAATATAACAGTATCTTCAGCGAGATCGATCGTGCTGGCGTGTCCTGTAGGTAATGGCAATGTCGTTGTTTGCATTTGTGGCAACCAGGTTGGGTCTTGACCATCAGTCTCGGCAAGAATTTGTTGCTCCAATGTTGCGTCGGGGAATGAGGGTAAAACTTGAGCGATCGCGGCCAGTGTCCAGCCTTTCTTGAGCAAAAGTGCTGTTGCCAGTCCTTCTAAAATCTGCCGAAACCGAAATTCTTGACCTTTCGGCTGTGACAGGAGTTGCTTGGATCTCCACGATCGCACAGTTCGTAAGGCTGGTGGTTCCACAGATAGCCCAAGCTGCTCAATCCGTCGTTTTAGTTCTTTTGTCAGAAACTCAGCAGTTCCCTGCCACTGGCGATCGTCTTCAAAGTACATAGATGTATAAAACCAACCTATTTACATTGTATAATGATTACATTAAACGATGTAAATAAAGGATGTCAAGAGAAACTACTCAAAATACTTGTGGCTCAAGGTAGTCATTTACCTGTGAATATCTTGCTGGATCAAGCTTTCAGTCTAATTAGAGTCAGGTAAAAACTTAGCTGAGTCCACTCTTGGATCGCAAAATCTTGCTCCCACTGCCAGTCAGTCGGTTAACCTATGGCAAATTTTCTACCTCTGGCCCAACTGCCCACCGTTTTTGGTGAATTCAACTATAATTCAAAATACACTTGAGTCCAGCCCGCACCTTCCCCGGAATATTCTAACTGTGTTTACCACCGCACCTGCTCCGAACTTTACTCAAACCCGACTGCCCGACGACTTGTTTGCAGCCATTAACGCCCTCAAACAAGAATTAAACGCCGTCATTCTCGCCCACTATTACCAAGACTCCGAGATTCAAGACATCGCAGACTTCATTGGCGACTCCCTAGAACTTGCCCGCAAAGCCGCCAACACCAGCGCCGATGTCATAGTTTTTGCCGGAGTTCATTTCATGGCCGAAACCGCAAAAATTCTCAATCCCGACAAATTAGTATTGTTGCCAGACTTAAATGCTGGGTGTTCCCTCGCCGACAGTTGCCCTCCCGAAGCCTTTGCAGCTTTCAAAGCGGCTCGACCAGGACATTTGGTAATTTCATACATTAATTGTACCGCCGCAATTAAGGCAATGAGCGATATAATTTGCACCAGTTCTAACGCGGTTAAAATTGTCAACCAAATTCCCGAAAATCAGCCGATAATTTTTGGGCCCGATCGCAATCTCGGCCGCTACGTAATGGAACAGACAGGCAGAAACATGGAGATTTGGCAAGGAGCTTGCATCGTCCACGAAAACTTCTCAGAAAAAAAGATAGTTCAACTCAAAATCGAAAATCCCGAAGCCGAAATAATTGCCCACCCAGAATGCGAACCTCCCGTGCTGCGCCACGCTAATTACATAGGCTCCACCACTGCTTTGCTCAAATACTCTCAAGCTAGTTCCAGCCAAGCTTTTATTGTCGCGACTGAACCGGGAATCATTCACCAAATGCAAAAGCAAGCTCCGCATAAACGCTTTATTCCCGCTCCTTCAACCAATAATAACTGCGCTTGCAACGAATGCCCGCACATGAGATTAAATACCTTGGAAAAATTGTATCTAGCTATGAAAAATCAAACCCCTGAAATTACCATGCCCCTAGATATTCAACTAGCAGCTTTGCAGCCCATCCAGCGAATGCTAGAAATGAGCTAACCGCTGGCTATTTTTAAGTAAATTTATTGTGTGGTGGGTTGGGCGCGGCGATTAAATTAAGTCATTGCCTAACCCACCAACTCGGCAATTCGTGAAGCAGTGGTTAACTCTTTGTCTTCCTCTGCAGTTCATTCCTTTAAAACTCATCAACAATAAATGATACCAGAAAAACTGATTGTTTTCACCCGCTATCCCGAACCGGGAACAACCAAAACTCGACTAATTCCGGTGCTGGGAAAAACAGGCGCTGCTAACCTTCACCGTTTGATGGCCCAACGGACGATCGCCTGCGCGCTCTCTCTCGAAAAAACCCGCCGATTATCGGTAGAAATTCACCGAGCCGGCGGCAGCAAACAACTGATGCAAGAGTGGCTGGGAAGTGATATTTCTTGTGAAAATCAAATAGACGGTGATTTGGGCGCCAGAATGACAGCAGCGTTTCAAAAGTCTTTTAATTCAGGGGTGGAGAAAACTGCAATTATCGGCACTGATTGTCCTGGTTTGAAAGCAGAAATCATGGCACAAGCTTTTGAGGAATTGAGCCAGCACGATTTAGTTTTGGGCCCGGCCAAAGACGGAGGTTATTATCTTATCGGGCTGCGGCGATCGATACCGGAATTGTTCGGTGGCATTCAGTGGGGAACCAGTGAAGTATTTGCTTGTACGCGGGCGATCGCCCAAAAGCTCGCTCTCAATATTGCTTATCTTCCCACTCTTGCAGATATCGATCGACCAGAAGACCTCCTCGGTTTAGATATTAATATGTTGAAATAACTAAACTCTATTTAATAAGTTTTAAGTATTAAAAATTGTCATATATAATTAGAGAAAACTACTTGATTGTGAAACCAGAAGGTCATAATATAGTAATTGTATTTGTCTAACCAAATGCTGAATCTCAGTAGCAGTTAGACAGCGCTTGGGACAATAGTCCCAGGCGCGAGAAAAAGCCAAAAATTCCCAACTAAATTAGCAACTAACAGCTCCGCTTTGTACAAAACCCGCCCCGCCAGATGAAAGCCCAATGTAGGCGCGGGCGAGGTGTAAAAAATGAGCAACTAATAGCTTGGTTTTTTACCAAACTCTCCCACCTTAAGGCAAAATGTAGGGGCGAGCCTGGGGTCAGAAATGGGCAAAATCAGCTTTGTACAAAACCCGCCCTCTCTCTCACGGGTTGCTTAAGTCTGTATGTCGCCAGAAAATCCCAATCTCAAAATTTCCATTATCATTCCAGTCTTAAACGAAGCACCTACAATAGCCTCAGTCATCTCCACCGCCCTTGAGGCCCAAAATGTCGAAATAATTGTCGCTGACGGTGGCAGCAGCGACGGTACTACAGATATAGCAAAATCTTTTGGCGTCCGAGTTATCTCCACCGCCCCAGGCCGCGCCACTCAAATGAATGCAGGTGCCGCCGCTGCTGCTGGAGATATCCTGCTGTTTCTCCACGCAGACACTCTGTTGCCTCGCGGGTACGACGATAGCGCGCGTCGGGTACTAGCTAACCCGTCTGCTGTAGCGGGGGCCTTTCAACTCCAGATTGACGCCCGCAGTCTCAGCCTCCGGCTGGTAGAAACAGGGGTAAAGTGGCGATCGAACTTTCTGCAACTGCCCTACGGCGATCAAGCCATTTTCCTCAACGCAGCTACTTTTGACCAAATCGGCGGTTTTCCCGACTTGCCCCTCATGGAAGACTTTGAATTCGTGCGCCGATTGAAAAAACAAGGTCGCATTGAAATAGTACCCCAGCCAGTGCTGACCTCCGCCCGTCGCTGGCAGCAGCTTGGGGTGATCCACACCACCGCCATTAATCAAATAGTAATCATCGCTTATTTCCTGGGAGTGTCGCCCGATCGACTCGCTTTCTGGTATAAGAGGCAAAAGAAAAATTCTTCCAAAAACTAAAGAATAGTGAACTTTTCTAAAGCTCGCTGCCAATTATGCAAATAGGAAACACGTCCCTGCGTAAAATATGACTTGAACGCCTCAACTTTTACGCACAGCGAGGAAAAAGAGAATATGGCCGATCCCAGAGATGCAGAGCTGATTAAACCCTTTAACGGCGACCCCTTCACGGGTCATCTCGCAACTCCCATCAGTGCTTCTGATTTCACAAAAGCATTCATTGGGAACTTGCCCGTCTACCGCAAAGGACTCTCGCCCCTAATTCGAGGCCTAGAAATTGGTTTGGCACACGGTTATTTCCTCGTCGGCCCCGAAATCGTCTTCGGACCCCTGCGGGATTATCCAGAAGCAGCTAATCTCGGAGGATTATATACAGCCCTCGTCTTAGTTCTGCTTGGCACACTAGGTATGTCTGCTTACGGTTTAGTCTCTTTCAAACAAGACAACACCAGCTACCCTAGCGCTAATCCCATGACCCCTGATGCCCTCAGAAATGCTGAAGGGTGGAGCCAGTTTACCGGTGGTTTCTTCATTGGTGGAATGGGTGGTGTCTTTGTTGCCTACTTCTTACTCGAAAACTTTAACGGCGTTGATGCCATTTTCCGGGGTTTAGTCAACAATTAGACTCGACTCCCACATATCCCTGTTGGAACACACTAACTTTAGTTTGGAGAATTTGATATGACAGGTTCCTACGCTGCCTCTTTCTTGCCTTGGATTTTGATTCCCCTAATTACCTGGGTGATGCCAGTTGTGGTAATGGGTTTGTTGTTTATCTACATTGAAAGCGACGCCTGATCCTTACCTCTAAAGTAAGACCTAAGTTGGAAAGCCGAAGTAATAAGACGATTGACGAACAATTGCTCTGACATTTCTAGATAAATCTAGGGAAAATTAGCAAAAATTGTTTTGAGATTGCTGGCTATCCGAAAACTTAGTTTCTTTACTCCCATCCCCAGAATTTATCTGTGGAGCAATCTTTCAGTTTTCTTCCTTCAAAACTCATAATTGCAAAAAAATCCTCCGCCTGCAGGCAGAGGATTTTTTTACAAAGAAGACAAATCATCCGCTCAGAGGACACAAATTGCCAAATTCTAAGCCACAATTGTTATGGAAACCTACTAATGAGGAGACAGCGATGCAATTTTTCCCCGCACGCCGCATCTTAGCTCCATTCCTGATCTCGGTACTGCTGCTGGTGACCGCCTGCGGCCAAACCCAAGCCCCATCACGCTGGGACAAAGCCCAGGAGGAAAGCACCCAAAAAGCTGGTAAAGCACAGCAGACAACTGCTGACAAATCAACTGCTAGTAATCAAAACCTGCCCAAAAAGGCAGTTGCAGGCGGTAAGTTAAATAAATACTTCCCGTCTTCTGGGAGTGGATTCGATCGCGTTTTTGCTCAAGAAAAATCCGGTTTTGCTGAAGCTAAGTTGAACAAAGACGGTAAAAATGTCGCGGTTCTCTCAATTAACGACATCGCCGGCAACCCCAGCGCAGGTGCAAAATTCCAGCAAAGTACCAAGAAAATAGGCGGCTATCCCGCAGTTAATCAAGGTGCTAATATCACTGCTGTTTTAGTGGCAAATCGCTATCAGGTGAAAGTTCAATCCCGGACTTCCTCTTTTACCGCTAGCGATAGGGAAGCTTGGCTGTCAAAATTTAACCTGGGCGGCCTCGCCCGCCTCAAGTAGCAATGTCTTTTTTCCAACTCCGCGCCCGACTCAAGTCTGGCGCTATCAGAACTAAGTCTGCCACCATGAGACTGTGAAGTTTTGCAATCTGCCAAAAGTAATACCTTTGATTTTCGTTTCAGCATAAGGAGTTTTTTGTGAGCAAAACAGTCTTTGAATTAGTCGATCAACTGCCTCAAGACAACATGACTGTCAAAGCCCTGCGAGCGCTTGACTTTGTGGTTCCCGGCGAGTGGAACAATTTAGTTGGCTTTGAAAATACCATTCGCACCGTTACTGGCGAAACTGACGAAGAACTGATCCAGCAAATTGGCGAGCGCGCCATCTACCTGTACAACGATAAATCTGAGGGCTACCAGCGCGCTCTCTGGCTCTACCAAACTATTGACAATGCCGACAAGGCTTTGGGTACTGCCGCCCTCGCTAACAAAGTCTCCCAAAATGTGCCGTTTTTGTCCCTTCTGGGCAATCTCACTCCCAAGCCGGAAAAAGCTCAAACGATCGACCTTTCTCTGAAGTTAGTCACTGAGTTGCTCGCTTTTTGCCAAATCAACGGTATTCCCGGCGACAGCATCGGCGATTTTGCCGCTTCCTTGGGCGACTACGGCGGCGAATCCCTGATGCGGATGGCTGCTTTGGTTTGCTTTGATGGTTTGATTCCCCTGGGCCCAGACTTTATCATGGCAACTCAGTCTTGGATTCAGAGACTCTCCCCGAACGATTTGCAAGATAATTCGGTCTTTCAGTCGATCGGGGGCATGATTCCTGGGGGCTCTCCCGCAGGTCAACTCGGCTTTATCGGCGAAAGCTTTAACTCGGTTTCTGGCTGGATGAGCTCTTTTGTGAGCGATCGAGGTTTGACTCCCCAAAACGTACTCGGCCACTTGCAGAATTTTGTAGACATTTCTGCCGACAAGGTGGACTACGTGGGCGCATTCCTCGATATCACTACCAACTACTACGAACACACTGGTGTTCAAACTCTCGCCCGCCGCTTGATTGAACGAGCTGTCGCTGAGATTTAGAATAACCAAAGGAGTTGTGATCTTGGCGGACGATCGCCCTGTGAGAGTGTTTTGAGTTCAAATTTTTTTGACTAGCCATTCTCTCAGGTTGGTTTTCGATAAAATGTGTGCCCTCAAGAAAGTCGATCGCCCGCTTGCTCAACTCCCAACTCCTTACCCAATCACTTTTACCAGGAAGCGTTAATGTCAGAAGAACCGAAAAATCCTACCGCTGGCGAATCCGAAACTCCCAGTGCTGCGATCGATCACGCCCCAAGTTCCGACGAACCAGACACAAGCGACTTACCCAGCACTGACAAGCCTCCAGCGGCTGCTAAAAAGCCCCCAGCCAAGGCCGAAGGCGACAAGCCCCCAGCTAAAGCTAAGAAGGAAAAAGCACCTGCTGTTGAAGACAAGCCCTTTGCGGAATTTATTCAACAAGATTATTTGCCCGCTTTGCAAACTGCTTTGACTAAGCAGGGCGTTAAGGATTTAGAGGTGAGTTTGGCAAAGCAAAAACTCCCAGTTGCTGGCATGAGTTCCGCCGGAGATTGCTGGCAGGTAATTGGCAAATTCCAAGAAGGTCAGCGCCAATTTAACCTGTATTTTCCTCAAGAAAATATTCAAAGTCAAAGGGCGTTTTCCTGCGCTGAAAATAATACCAAAACCAGCACTTTAGAGCCTTTTTTGATAGATGAGCGTAAGGTAACACTAGACCTCATGGTGTTTGGGGTCGTCCAGCGGCTTAACGCTCAAAAATGGCTAAATCTTAATTAACCTGAGTTCGGGATAAGAAGAGGAGGAGCCGTGTAAGCTGAAATACAGCGTATTCGAGGTTTGTGAATTGTAGGGACACGGCAGTGTCCATTGGTGTCAACTTAAGCCTGAAAGCCCGCCAAGTTCGTCTGTGGGCCCGGAGTCCGCCAGGGGTTGAAACCCCTGTCTAATAGCTAAAGTCCTCTCAAAGAGGACTAATGAGTTGAAAATTCTTCTCTTCAGTCCTCTTTTAGAGGACTTTAGCTTTGAGGCGGGGGTTTCAACCCCCGCCGGACTATGGGTTTGACCTTAAGTTGACACTCCTTGGGATCTTGGAGTATCCCTACGGGGAAGCTCACGATAGGCGGGTGTACTTCATAAATGTGGAATCTGCTGTAAATGTAAATGGAAAGCAATAGCCATAGAACTCAAAAAATCAGGTCATCTTCTCAATCAGTGGCGGCATCAATCCTGTGGGATGAAACTGAAGATAAAAATACAATTTTTTGGGAAGAATGGCAGGCGCATCAAGATTATCTTTCCCATTGCAGTTTCAAGTGGATGAACTCAAACCCACTCGATGCCGAAGAAGTATTGAGTCAGGCAATGCTTAAAGCCTGGACAGAATGGCAAAACTATGGAAGTCAAATTAAATATCCTAAAGCTTGGTTAACTAAAATTCTCTATAACTTCTGCATAGATTTGCATCGAAAACGGAAACGAGATGCACTAATAATTGAAAACATAGACGAGATTAAATTTGAAGATTATCCAGCACTTTATTCTAACTTAGGATTTACTGAACCTAATATTATGAACCTAGAATTGGAGGCATATATCCACCACCAAATTGACTCCTTGCCTCCCAGAATCCGCGATACTTTTGTCTTATACCACTACCAAAATAAATCTTATCAAGATATTGCCAAGCTATTTCTATGCTCTGAAGAAAACGTCCGCAAATGCGTGAGCAAAGCCGGACGTTTTCTGCGAAGGCATTTAACCAAATATCTGGCCGGTGAAGATGATACTCCTCTAAATTCTTCCTCGCCCGCCTTAAAGTTGGTAATTCCTTTGCCAGAAAAGTCTCAACCCCAATGCAATTGGGAATCACTAATTCCCCCAAAAAGCCAGGATGAAGAAATTAGCTATCAAGTCACCGTACTATGTCTGGAAACTTTACCCCATCATTCCTACCTCTCTACTACTGTTCCAGTCTGGAGATGAAAGTGCGTTGAGTCAGCCGTTGTTTATCCCGCCTTTGGGGAAGTTGAGAGGATATTGCAGCGGCTCAACGCTAAGAGGAGCAAGGGTTATAGGGGTTGAGGGGGGATTTTGGGGGAGAAAATTTGCTCGTAACTCGAAAAATTCCCAAATTAGGGTGGGAAAACGTCTAACTAATAAATAAGCGGTCAGATAAAACCGCTTAGAGTCCAGGCATTAGTTACATCTTTCTTAACAAAAAATGAGTACATCCCACAAAATCCAGATCGCACTCGTGGCAAGTCTCCTGTGGTCATCTACATCCATAAGCAGTTTTGCTGCTACCAACTCGATTACCTCTGAAAAGTTTCAGTCAGACACGGTAAAACTTCCTGTTGAAAGTCTTCCATCTAGGCAGTTAAATTTAACACCAGATACTTATTTAATTGCTGGTCAGTTCAGGGATATGCTGAGTAAAGTACCTGGGGGATATGCCACGTTCAAAGCATTTGACGAGATATGGAAGGATCCAGCAGACAGGAAGAAAAGATTATTTGATTACTGCAACACTCAAAAAGTGTTATCAGTTAAGCTATGTTTTAGAATGCTAACAGTTTGGGCAGACGATACATGGGAATCTGCCAACCGTAAGGACTCCGATGAGCTAAACAATATATTTGATGAAGCAAGAAAATTACCATGAGCTAAACAATATATTTAGAGAAGCAATAAAACTACCAACTTAGTGCTGCTCCATTTCAGTGTTCAAAAACTTGAAGAAAAAGCGATCTTGCCCACTCGACGAAGGGCGCGATCGCTTTTTTTCGGAGTGCGTAGGCAACGCCCCTCGTAGATATCGCTTTTTGTTTACGAGAGAGCCATTGATTGAGGCGATCGCATTGATTTTCCTTGATAATAATTAATCTTTTATAGCTTGTTTAGTTTGAGTAACTAAGACATAATCTGATCAACGTAAGTTATTCTATTTCCCCTTATATATAGCCAGTCTAAATTATGTCTGGACACTTTGCCACATCATTGGTGCAGTTCTGCCCATCCTCTGGGCTAGAGATGAATGTTCACTTTTTCTTAGAAGAAAAGCCAATTAGACAAGAGCAGAAATTGAACACTTTAAGTAAGTATGTTCAGAAATATCCCCAAGGATGGAAAAAAAGATTAGAACTAGCTAATTTGCTTTACCAGATGGGAGACTGGCAGCAAGCGGTTGCCGAATATCATCAAGTGATTGAGCGACAAGCGCAATTAATGGGTGTGCGGCTGCAACTAGGGAAACTATTGCAGCTAATGAAACGAGAAAAAGAGGCAATAGAAGTCTATGAAAAAGCCTTGTCGTGGTACGAAAACGAAGCGACTCAGCATCATATCAAGGGATTGATTGCAGTTTGTCGGGGTGAGAGTGACCAAGCAATTATTGCCTTTAATTTAGCAACTCATTTAGAACCTGAAAAAGTCGTTCACCGGCTGGCTTTGGCACAGGTGCATCAGCAGATAGAAAATCATCTTGGCGTGCTCAGTGCTGTAGAGCCAATTTTGGCAATCAACCCAGATGATGTTGTGGCGTTGATTTACAGCCATGATGCGAATCTGGCGGTGGGGGATATGAGCGCCGCAACAGAGCAGTTGAGTAAGCTTATAGCTCTATTTCCGAATGATTTTAGGGTACTGCAACGACAAATTGAGCAACGTCTTCAGATGAGATTAGTTTCTGGTGAAGAGGGGAAACTGACGAAAAAGATGATTACCTCTTTACTGCTACAAACTCCTCATGGGGCTGAGGCTCACAATTCTCTGGGCTATTATCACATTTTCCGGGGAGATTGGCGGCAAGGTGTGGAGGTGTTAGCAGAGTTTACCGCCCAACACCCCAATCATCCTTATGGTTGGTATTACTATGGCCGGTGCTTATACGACACGAGAGACTATCAAAAAGCAGCACAGATGATGGCGAATGCTTATCAACTGTATCCCCATAATTGTGCAATTTATCAGGTCTTGTGTGAAATTTTACTGGCTGCCAAACGCTGGGAAGAATTGCGTTTTGTGGCAGAACAGATGCTGAAACGATTTCCTGAACGTTGGAGTGTTTGGGCGACTGCGGGGCGGGTGTTGGTGGAACACTTCAAAGAGATTGAACGAGGATGTAGTGTTTCTGAGCAGGGCACAAAACTTCAGCCGCAGTTAGTTGATACTTGGTTTCGTCATGGGCGGGTGTTGGCTTTGGCGCTTAAACATCAAGAAGCGGTGGAGGCGTTGGAGAAAGGATGGAAGTTGTTACCAGCGGGAATTTCTCTGCAATTCGTGCCGACGGCGTTGTGGCTGGCGGAGAGTTACCAGGTGCTGGGGGATGTTGGGGCTAGTCAGCGCTGGTGGAAAGTTGCCGGTGAGGGATGTCAGGAATTGAGAGCGTTTAACGGGGCTATGGCTGACTACTGGTTAGGGAGAGCCTTGGTGGGGTTGAAAGATCAGTTGGGGGCGATACAGGCTTATGAAAGTGCTTTGAGTCAGCAGTTGTTGTATCCAGCGCGTGGGGAAGTTGAGAAAAGTTTGCTGCGGTTGAAAGGTAAGAAGGGGAAGGGTTCTAGGGGTTGAGGGGGGATTTTTGGGGGAGAAAATTTCCTCGTAACTCGAAAAATTACTAAATTGGGATCGGGAAACGTCTAATAGATGTGGGAAAAAAAACACCACTAATCAACGTAAATTGTCACAAAAAAGGTATTGTCGTATGACTATTGTCAAAAAACTAGGAGTGGTTTTAATCACTACTGTTGGAATTTCTTTTGGTGTCGTTGGTACAGCCTTAGCAGAGATGGTCATCAAAGCAGATAAGATTCTCGTTCCTAATGATAGAGATCTTAAATTTATACCAAGCCATAGGGGAGGGAACACGATTTGCTTCCAGACAACTGATAAATTAAGTGGTTGGATGATGATTATATCAGGAATGAACAAACCAGACTTACTAAAAGCTACCCCCACGGAACAATGTATATCCAAATCCTCAAATAGGATGCCTATATTGATAGTTGGTGCTTTCAGAGATTTACCTGATGAGAGTAAATCCATTCGTGTATATGTGAAAGAGTGACCATAAAGAATTACGTCAGGAAGCGCACAGCTAAAAACATAGTGCGATCGCCGAGCTTGTAGGGTGCGTTAATGAAATGTAACGCACCATTCGTATCATTAAACTCGATGGGTTACGCTGTCGCCAACCCACCCTACGTTTTAGTGCGATCGCTTTTTTGTCGAGAGAATAGCGATCGCATTCTAATCATTGAACTGGTATAAAATCATAAGGAGACAAAACTATGTGTACGCGAATACTATGGACAGGAAAGGTTGGTGACAAATCTTCTTCAGTCTGCGGTCGTAATATGGACTGGGGTTTTGATATGGAAGAAAAGCTCTGGGTCTTTCCTGCTCGACTAAAACGGAAAAGTGATGTCAAGGGCAAATTTATAGGGTGGGTCTCAAAATATGGCAGCATTGCTGCTTCTGTGTACGATCAGGCTACAAGTGACGGAATGAATGAAAAGGGATTAGCAATTCATGCTAATTGGCTTACTGAAAGTTATTATGGGGAGCGTGATGAAAGCAAACCAGGCCTTGATGGCAATCGAGGACTGCAATATTTCCTTGATAACTTTGCCACCGTTAGGGAAGTTGTTGAACACTTGGAAAAAAATAAAGATCTGCAATTTGTCCCAACCAAGATAAAAAAGGGAAATGGGGAAGACAAAGTCCAATGCCACCTGGCGATGGAAGATGCTCAGGGTGAGTCGGTCATTATCGAGTATCTTAAAAATGGAGATAGTGTAGAAAGAAACATCTACTACAGTGGCGACATTCTTAATTATTCGATGCAGTACAATGTCCTGACTAACTCTCCTCCCTTCAAAGAACAGCTTTTAAATCTCCAGAAGTACGAAGGGTTTGGTGGTGAGCTAGACTTGCCTGGTACTACTGATGCTGCTGACCGTTTTGTTCGTGGTGTCTTTTATTTAAAGAGTCTCCCTGAGCCAGCAAACCAACGGGAAGCGATCGCTGGGGTTTTAAGTGTGATGCGTTCTACCGCACAACCGTTTCGAGTACCAGACTCCGGTGCTTATGCCTCATCAACCCGATGGCGTACAGTCGCTGCTCTCACAGAAAAACTCTATCTGTACGAATCATCCCTTTATCCAACTCTGATCTGGCTTGATGCCAAGAAGTTAGACTTCAAAGAAGGCAGTGGTGTTCGTGTCTTCGATATGGCCAAGAATCGGGAAGCGATCGGTGATGTATCCGAGAAATTGACACCTGCCGAAGATCTGTTTGGGAACAACGTATCCACTGATAGCTTGCACCTCTATGTACGCACCCATATAAGCTAATCGTCATTCATTTTTATAGTGCGCTCGCTTGCTCTTGTAGGGTGCGTTAGCTGTCTTCGTAACGCACCTTCTCAATTGTCGGTGCGATGTCTACGAAGCCCTCTCGCTGGAGAGCGATCGCACTTCTTAGTGATTGCACACAGGCGATCGCAAAAGCGTAGCATCCCCATGTAAAGCTGCTAGAACCGTAAGCGAATTGCGACGTTTAACGAACAATGACATACTTATGTATTTTCCCACTCATCTACTTAATTGCTAATTGCTGATGCCGATAAGATTGTTTTTCGGAGATGCCCAATGCCCCATGCCCAATGACTATTGACTATTGACTGCTGACTAATGACCGATTTTCTTCGGATTTTGTCAAAAAATTGCGAGCTTGCATAATCCCATGAAGGTTAACATCTGTTTCTAACAAACAAGCATGACCGCTGTTAGCCAGCAGCACCATTTCAGCATTGGGAATTACCTTGACTAAAAGCTTCGCTTCTACTAGAGAAGGCAGCAGCCGATCGGCACCGCTAGCAATTACTAGCGTCGGCTGTTTGATGCCGCGCAACTGATTTTCGTCAACATTAAACGATCGCACTAAGGCCAATCTCCACACAGACGTGTTTTGCGGTACCGCTTGCATCGCTTCTAGCAAAGCGCGGCGATCGTCGCGCCCAATCTTTCCTAATGATGCTAATATCGGCAATAAACCGATTACCGACAGCGGATAAAGGTTGGCCGGCAGCCACTGAGTCAGATACGAGCCCCACTGCACCCAAGGCTGCTGTCGAAACGAAGAAGCTGGATTGACTAAAATTAATCGATCGCACAATTGAGGAGCTTCTAAAACAGTTTTCATCGCTAAACAGCCCCCAAATGACTCGCCGCAGAGATAAACCGGCCGCTTCGGCTTTCCGGCTTGCTTTTCTGCTTCAATTAAGGCAATTGTTTCGCTAACCAGTACCTCCCAACTAGCCATGTCGTCAGCCGGTACCGTTAAGCAGCGAATGTCGAAATCATTTGCTAATTTAGAAATTTGCGGCCGCAGTAGCAAACCGCTGCCATCCATACCGGGCAGAAATACAAATAAAGGGCGATCGGGTTTCGGCGGTTTGGGGGTTAGGAAACGAATCTTGTTGTTAGCATTTGCCATGATTCAAGTCAAGCGATTTTAGATTTTAGATTTTAGATTTTAGATTGGAAATCTGACACCAGCCCACAGTCAACAGTCAACAGTCAACAAACTTACAAACAATTTCGTTGGAGTAATTCGGCAATTTCTCCCTGACAGTGGTTTGTGAGTTCAGCCACAACTGCTTTGGCTTTTTTGCCTCGATATTGCTGCTGTCTCTCGACAGTAATCCAGTAAGGCTGGCCGATTAAAACATTAACTCGCTGATAAATTATCACAGGATGCCACCCAGATCGATCGAACAGCGGTTCCGAAGGATCAAACAAACTCAACAACTTGAGCGGTACACCCGATCGTATTGACTGTTCCTCAAAGGAACTAATCGCCACCGGCAAAACTGCCAAATCCCGCACCGGCGCCCGCAAAGCCAAATGAGCAAATCCCCGCTGAAACTTCCCCACAGTATTCGGGCCAGTCAGCTTCACCATCGGTTCTGCACCCTCTGGAAACACCCCCACCATCTCCCCGCCTTGCAGTAGCGCTGTTGCTTGAGAGAAAAAATGCTGCTGTCGGTGTTCTGGTGCTTCCAAGGGGAAAGCGCCGAAAGTCGTGACCACTTCCCTCATCACCGGAACTTGACCCATGTAATGATGACAAGCAAAGCGGATCGATCGACCCAAAGCCGCCGTCAGCAGCACAGGATCTAAGAAACTGCGGTGATTGCTCACCACCAGCACCGGACTCTCTTGGGGAATCCGGTCTTCGCGGTACATAAACATCTGCGTTCCCAAACCAGCCAGGAAACAGCGCGAAATCAGCAATTTGCTCTCTGAAGACATGGGCGAAAAGACAGGTGCGACGCTATAAAGGTTGATTCCATTTCCACGCAGCTTAACATTTCTTTACCAAGTCGGGGCTCCCTCAAAAAGTAGACTTTCCCCTTGTGCCTTTGTTTCGTAAGCTGTTGGACATTTAAACTGTGAACTAAAATTTGATAAAGTTCTTGTGGGGAGTAGGGGTTGGGCTTATAGCCCGCACAAAAAATACGATTTAGATTCAGAACAGCTTAGTCCTGGACGCAGGGGTTGCCAGAAACCGGGTTTTTTGCGAAAAGACGCGTTACAGCCCGCCAAAACAGTAAAAAACCCGGTTTCTTTGTCGGAGTGCGTAAGTCTTGTTTCGGCCAAATTTCCCAGTCAGAAACAAAAATTCATAAAGTGTTGTTGCAAACTTCTATAAAAATGTTTAAAACAGCCCTAAAACCAGGTTGCGGCAGCTAAACTTAGAAATTTACAGTGGGCATTGACGCACTGTCAAAGTATTTTTGGACAAGTCGTAATAGCAATCTCGCGAGGCATCAAATGAATAACATCCAAAACTATCGCCTTAGATGTACGCTCACCTTTGGCGACATTTACGGTCAAATCATTGTTTGGCTGATAGTCATCTTCCTAAGTCTAGCGTCGGCACTCGCCTTGTGGAGTAGCGCCCGCCAAATCTTCGCCTTGGCTACCGTCGGCTTGATTTTAGTGCTGTCTCTGCCCTTCTTGCTGTTTGCTTTCGTTACAACTCTGCTAAATAACATTGAAGTGCTTGCTGTAGAACCCGGTACGGAAACTCAACCTTCTGCAACGGGAAATCAGTCCAATCAGCAGCCTGTCGAAAGCGCCGGCTAGTCCAATGTGAAATTTTAACTTTTGATTTCCCATTCAAATCAAAAGTTAAAAAACTTCCTGCTCTTTTGGTAGGAAGTTTTTTTTTGCGTCACGATAAGTTGAGCAGAACACTCAAAATAATTCAAAAAGATGCTAGAACACGACGTAATCATTGTAGGCGGCGGTTTAGCAGGTTGCCGCGCCGCAGTAGAAATTGCCCGGACTGACCCCAGTTTAAAGGTAGCTGTCGTCGCCAAAACTCACCCGATTCGATCGCACTCCGTCGCAGCCCAAGGTGGGATGGCCTCCAGCCTCCAAAATGTCGATCCCGAAGACAGTTGGAAAGCCCACGCCTTCGACACAGTAAAAGGTTCAGACTATTTAGCCGACCAAGACGCGGTAGAAATCCTCACCCGCGAAGCCCCCGGTGTAGTCATAGATTTAGAACACATGGGAGTCCTCTTTTCCCGCCTCCCAGACGGCAGAATTGCCCAGCGCGCTTTCGGCGGACATTCCCACCGCCGCACCTGCTACGCCGCCGACAAAACCGGTCACGCCATCCTCCACGAATTAGTCAACAATCTGCGCCGCTGCGGAGTTCACATCTATCAGGAGTGGTATGTCACGCGCCTGATTTTGGAAGAAGGCCAAGCCAAGGGGGTAGTTATGTATAGCCTGCTAGACGGTCAAATTGAGGTCGTGCGCGCTAAGGCGGTGATGTTTGCTACGGGGGGTTACGGCCGAGTTTACAATACCACGTCGAACGATTACGCCTCGACGGGAGACGGTTTGGCGATGACGGCTTTAGCTGGATTGCCGCTGGAAGATATGGAATTTGTACAGTTTCACCCGACGGGTTTGTATCCCGTGGGAGTGTTGATTTCCGAGGCTGTGCGGGGCGAAGGCGCTTATTTGATTAATTCAGAGGGCGATCGATTTATGGCGAATTATGCCCCGTCGCGGATGGAATTAGCGCCTAGGGATATCACTTCGCGGTCAATTTCCATAGAAATTCGCGCCGGCCGAGGAATTAATGTTGATGGTAGTGCCGGCGGCCCCTTTATCTACCTAGATTTGCGGCACATGGGACGCGAAAAAATTATGAGCAAAATTCCTTTTGCTTGGGAAGAAGCCCACCGTTTGTTAGGAATTGATGCCGTAAATCAGCCGATGCCCGTGCGCCCTACCGTCCACTATTCAATGGGGGGAATTCCTACTAATGTTAGCGGGCAAGTTCGCAGCAGTCCTGATAGTTTAGTAGACGGTTTCTTTGCAGCCGGGGAAGCAGCTTGCGTGTCGGTTCACGGCGCTAACCGTTTGGGCAGCAATTCGCTGTTGGAATGCGTCGTTTACGGCAAAGTTACTGGCGCGACCATAGCACAATTCGTACAAAATCGCAAGTTACCTACCGTAGACGAACAGCGTTATATTACGGAAGCAAAAGAGCAAATTCAGGCACTTGTAGAGCGTCCCGGAAAATACCGCATCAATCAAATCCGGCAGCAGTATCAAGATACTATGACTGAGTATTGTGGCGTATTTCGTAGCGCCGAATTGATGCAGGAAGGTTTAAACAAATTGGAGGATTTAGAGCGACAATATGAGGAGGTTTACTTAGACGATAAAGGCAAGTTGTGGAATACGGAAATTGTGGAAGCTTTGGAGTTGCGGAGTTTGATAATTGTCGGAAAAATGATTTTAACTTCTGCTTTGAATCGGCAGGAAAGTCGGGGAGCTCATTCGCGGGAAGATTTTACTGAGCGCGATGATGGGAATTTTTTGAAGCATACGCTGGCTTATTATTCGCCTGCGGGGATTGATTTGGCTTATATGCCGGTGGCGATTACGATGTTTGAGCCGCAGGAGAGGAAGTATTAATTTGTAGGTGGGCAATGCCAGCCCTATTAAGGTGGTGAAGAAATCCCTCAAACGCTTGAAATTGCGTAGCGGGCGATCGTTAAATCTGATTCTTTTAAAAGGCGATCGGTAATAAACCAGGTTTATTGCCGATCGCCACCGCCTAGAATGACGCAAATCAGTCGTTAGCGCAGCCCTCGAAGAGGATCGCACCTTGACTGGGCTGGCTGGCAATGCGTACCTTACCAATTGAGAGGAAATTCGGCAATCTTTAGTCTCTTCTACCACTTTTAGTTATCTTGCGCTATAATTATGTCAGATACGACATATTTGTAAACTTTATGACTAGACTACTTAATTTATGGAATCCCAAGGCGAGAACAAAGATGTTGTTTGGCTCATCAGAGGCTCCGTAAAAACTCCCCCTTTTTCCGCCTCAGCGCGAATTGAGGCAGGGATTTTATTAAGGATGTTACAAAATGGAGAAATTTTAGCCATGCCTGTCTCTCGGCCTATGCCAAGCATCAGCCCTCACTGCCACGAATTGCGGATCGATGATAGTGAAGCCGGTAAACAGTGGCGAATTATTTACCGGATTGACTCAGATGCTATTGTCATTGCAGAGGTGTTTCAAAAAATTACCCAGAAAACGCCTAAGCGCGCGATCGAAAACAGTCAAAAACGACTGAGATTGTACGATCAAAGCTCAGGAGAAACCTAGTTATTTCAGGACTTCCTTTAGGGTGGGCAATGCCCACCTTACAAATTGAGAGACAATTCACCATTCACAATCCTTGCTCTGTGCAATTCATATAATTTAAAAAAGAGGTAATAATTACAATGGATGCCATTAAACGTCAACGTTTAGAAGCAGCAGGTTGGCGGGTGGGAGATGCCGCAGACTTTCTAGAACTTTCAGCCGAAGAAATTGCTTTTCTTGAGATGAAGCTGTCTCTAATTAAACGCTTGAAGCAGCTTCGCCTTAGTCAAAATCTTTCTCAAGAAAGTTTGGCTAAGAAAATTAAATCTAGTCAGTCACGGGTAGCTAAAATAGAAGCTGGCGATCCGTCTGTTTCTCTTGATTTGATGGTAAGGACAATGCTAGCGCTGGGAGCAACTCGCGAGGATGTGGCACTTGCTATTACTTCTTCCAAAAGCTGAGAAGCAGACAGTTGAAATTTGAGAATCTTCGAGAATTTGAAGTTAACTTTATCCCGATAAAACTATCTCAGCCGTGATAATTGTGGCTAACTTCCTCCACAGATAAAATTAACGCCTCCGCCACTTGTTCGACACTCAAACCCATTCCCAACAATCGGGGAATAGCATCCCTTCTTGGGCAGTTCGCACCTTACTAATTGACAACTACAGGTTCGCCAAGCATAGATATGCTCAACCATATTTTGCTAGCTGTCAAAGCCGAACGTTTTTCAAACAGTCCTGGACGCACTCGGACAAAAGAAACCGGGTTTTTTACCTTGGGTGCGGGCTGCAACGAAGTATTTTTGTAAAAAAACCCGGTTTCTGGGTTCCATGCGTCCAGGACTATCAGAAATAAAAATTGCAACCAATACCAGAGGTAAGCAAAAGCACCTCCTTGGGACGGAGATCCGTCGCCAGAAGATTATTCTTATCAACACGATGGACAACCTATCTCGTGGTCAGAAGAGTAAACACAATCTACTGAATTTGCTGTTTATTCAACTCTGGGGGATGACTGCAAACTTGGCAGTGTTATACTGCTTTTATCCGGTATCATACAGTTAAATATAATATATGAGCCAAACAACACAGACATCTCAATTCCAGCAAGCTCTTGAAGCTGTAGAAGTTTTATCATTAGAAGATCAAGCCCTGCTTCTAGATATTCTTCAGAATCGTCTGCGACAACAGCGACGAAATGAATTACTCAAGGAAGTGGCAGAAGTTCGTCAAGAGTATGCTGAGGGCAATGTTAAATTTGGGTCGGTAGCCGATTTTATGGCGGAGTTGGATGATTGATGAAAATTGGTTGGACTCCCAAATCTATTCGTACTTTCAAAAAGTTAGTTCGTAAAAATCCTCAGCTTCGCCTTTTAATTGAAGCTACGCTTGAACTTTTGTCTGAAGACTGCTTTAACCCCAGCTTGCGAACTCACAAACTGACAGGAGATTTATCGGGTATCTGGTCGTGTTCAATAGATTATGATTATCGGATTTTATTTGAGTTTGTGACTGATCCAGAAGATGAGGAGGAAGCTATTTTATTGCTCAAAATGGGTTCTCATGATGAAGTCTATTAAGACCGATCGCCCTTTTGCCCAATTCTCTCTGACTATCTCACTCTCCAGCATTCTCCGTCACTTCCTCCACGGATAAACTTAACGCCTCCGCCACTTGTTCGGCACTCAATCCCATTCCCAACAAGCGGGGAATTGCATCCCTTCTTGCCTGAAATTCAGCTTGTCGTGCTTGTTCTGCACTCTCGGCCCTTTCCCGCTGTTGTTCCCCTCGCAATCTCTCTAATTCTGCTCTTTCATCGCCAATCAACAGCAAATTACCTTCCTCGTCCCACCACCGCAGCCACAGCATACTTTGATTTTGATAAATGCCTTGCCAAAGTCCCAATGCTATCCCTAAAGATGCAATGGGAAAATGACCGCGTTGATTGAGTTCTAACAGTTGATAATACCCCTCCATCAACCGATAAACTTCTAATCGACCGCTGTTAATTTCATAGATGCCGTAATAGGGAATTCGCATCACCCGCTCGTAAACCCAAAACTTTCCAGGTTTAGTGACTAGCCCTTCATCGGTGCGAGATAAAGGAGTACGTGAAGCGAAGCTATCCCGAAGGGAATCGCGCTCTTCATCCCCGTTCCCGCTAGCAAATTCCAAAGCAATTAATGGTGCTATGTGTTCTCGCCACAGCACGTAGGAACGGCGAATTTGACCGTCTAAATTAGGAGGTACATTGGGAACATAAAACCAATCAGGAGCTTCTGCACCTTTTTCCGGCGGCTCGGTTTCGCGCCAGTAAATGCCGCAGTCTTGACCGATCGCATATTGTCCGTCAGGATGCCGTGCCTGCATAATTGGCCAGATCGAATCTGTTAAAATTAAACTTTGCGGATGCTCCTGAAAATTTTTAACAAAAATACCGTCGGAGTCTGGTAATTGAGTGTGGTCTGGAAAAGCAGGAGGTAGAACAACGCGGTCAACGCTTTGGGTCATAATTCCCTCCGAGGTCTTACCTAATTGGTAATTAGTAATTGGTAATCGGTAACAGGACGCTCCGCGCGAGGACTGAGAAACCCGGTTTATTTATGTATCTGTCGTTGTTCAACCAAGATTTATCTTAGAAACCGGATTTCTTTTCGTAAGTCCTGCGTAATTAGGAATAAAGCGAGTAGTTTTGAGTTTAAATTATTAAGTTTTTAACTTAATAATTTTTCACTGACAACTCAAAACTCTTTTACTTCAAACTTTCCTTAAGGTTTCGGTAGCGCACCTTCTGGACTAGGAGAAGCAGCCGGTTCGGGAGTCGTCGTAGCCGCAGGAGAAGGCGAAGGAGCGCCACTAGCTAACTGATTAATTTGGTCTTTATAGTTAGGAGGAGCTAACTCAGTAGCTCGATCGAACAGCGTTTTTGCCTCATCTGTTTTGCCCTGTTCCTTGAGCACGATCGCCTTTCCTAAAGTCGGGCGAAAATCTTTGGGATTAGCCTTAGCAGATTCGTCGTAAATTGCGATCGCCTCCTCGTAGCGCTTCTGCACAGCATAAACCTGCCCCAAAATCAACTGCACTGAAGTTACATCAACACTTTCCGGTTTCGCCAGATTTGCAGCCGGAGCCGCCTTCAGCGTATCTTGCAGCAATCCGATCGCAGCTTCGGGCCGCTGCTGCACCAGCAGCAAATTCACCAACCCCTGCAAAGCCTTAATTTCCCCAGGCTTAGACGCTAAAATTGACCTGTAAGCTTGAGCAGCCCCTTCGCGATCGCCCGTGCGTTCCTTAGCCTGAGCCAGCAAAATTCCGTATTCAGTAGTCTCGGGATTCAGTGAAGCCAACTTTTCCAAAGGAGCGATCGCATCCTTAATGTCGCCCACTCCTTGGCCGATCAACTCCAGCCGCACCTGCAACAATCCCCGCAAAGCCGTTACGTTGTCAGGTTCCCGCTGCAAAACCAATTCGTACCCCCTAGCCTGAGCTTGCAGCAACTCTGATTGCTTCTCCCCAGACTGCGCCGTCTGAGTAGGTGTTGGAGTTGACGTACTTTGGGCTTGGCTGGCCTTGAGAATACTGTCCAAAATGGGAACTAGAGAAAATCCCAAAAAAGCGATGAGCGACAGCACCACCACCACAGTAATCAACCCACGACGCTTATTTGCTTTTTCCATAATTCAACTATCCCAGCTTAAAATCTACTATTTTCTAAGAATTAACGCCTCGCCCGGGGGCGTGGGCCATTTAACTAGATCCATGCAACCATAAAAGTTCTTAACTTCAAAGTCCGAACGGACAAAGCAGCCTTTTACTTGCAGCTAATATGGTAACAGACCCACAACTCCATGCTAGCTAAACAATTTTGGACACTCAGACCCGCAGCCCCAAGGACTGCGGTGTCTGTCCAATTTAGTCTGGTCAAGCTAAAAATTACCGAAAATATGGCGGATCAGGCCGTTAGGTAATTGGATTAAGTAAAATAGGCAAGCTGAATATCCTAAATGCTATTAGCCAGCAACTCCAGATCAGCGCGATCGGCGATCGATCGGTCAGCAACTCCCAAAGTCCTTATTCGCAAGGATTTTAGCAGCCAGCGAACCGATCGGCATTCGTAGCGTTGAAAGTTGGCGTTGACGGGTCACAACCAGACCTCCGGGCGCAAGCCCCAAGTCAGGTGCTAGTAGTTTTTAAAGCAGTTTCTTCAGTTTATTCCTAATTTCCCTTAAGGGATGTGTCTCCGCTGCAAGGAGTTTTTATGAACCCCTCTCCCAACCGGTCTTCCAAATCGTCCAAATCTACTTCAACTCGCAAGGCTCAGCCCAGCGAACAGGCCGTCAATCCGCCTAAAGATACAGATTCCATTCCTGAGACACCAGACGAAAGTTCGGTGCCTTCGGCGTTGGCTGCGCCTGTTGACCAAAATCAACCGGCAACGCCAACAGACGCCCCAGCGTCCAAGGATAGGCTGCAACGACCACGCTACAGTTCTGCCCCCGACAAGGACAAAACAAAGCCACAAGACCAGCCCAGCAATGCTCCTGCCCCCCCGGCGTCTGCAGCGTCTTCGACACCTGTCAGCGATACTCCAGCCCTAGCAGTCGCACCGCCGGCAAACGCCGAGCCTGCCGCTAACGAAAGTCAGGCCGCTGAGGACATACCATCCGTCATGCGCCAACATCCCATTCCCCCCCCCAGCGAACCCAGACAGTACCGAGCTGTTGGTTTGGTGCGGGGCCGCTACACGCCATCAGAAGAGCAATTCACCCGGGGTATGCTGATAGCTGCCGACGGAACTGCCATCGACGCAGTTTTGCTGGGTAGAGTTATGAGTTTAGTCAAAAATCACCTGGAGCTGGAACAAGAACACCTGTGGGTGGTCTATCCCCGCACCAGACAAGAAGACGGCAACTTGCACGCCCAGATTATGGGGGTTTGGGAGCCGGAAACGCTCAAGAAATCTCCCGAACCGTCCTCTGATGAGGAAGAAAATCAGGAAGCAGCGGAGATTGAGGCTAGTGGCGAAGCATCGACCGCATCTTTGCCTCCCTCGGAACCTGATGTTGAAGATGGCTATTTTTCGATTAGAGGTGAGGTGATTTATCAATCCCAAGAGGGAGAAAAGTATGTCATCGTCAAAATCAAGCAAGCTCCTCGCAAGAATGACGACAAGATGAAGTTTTTTAAACTGAAACTCAAGGGAGATTTAGCAACAAAAGCGATCGGGTTTTTTTGGGATTTCCACGTCAAATTGAAAGCTGACAGTCTGATGATTGAGCAGGCTAATAATATTGGTGCCCTGCCGATTAAAAAGCGGAAATTCCCCCCTGGCAGCAAGCCGCCCGGTGGCTTCAAAGGAGGAGGGAAGCGTCCGTTTACTCCTAGACCCAGCGGTGACGGTGCTCCAGTAGGGCGTCCTACTATCAAGTCCGCTGCTGCTGCACCACCGCCTGTCCCGAAGGAACCTCTTCCTAAGCCAATTAAGAAGCCTAAGCCGATCGAGGAATGAACCAATTTTAGATTTTAGATTTTAGATTTTAGATTAGTGTGTCCAAGACTAATTTACAACCGCTAAATCGCCAATCTAAAATCCTTTATTCGAGCCGGACTTGTGCGCCCCACAAATCTTGCGGGAGAAATACTCTGTCAGTGGGTAGGGGAGCAACTGGGGCCGTGAGGGTAAATTGACCCGCTTCAATTTGCTGCTTCAATTCCAATGCTACTTGCCGGGAGAGAAACATACTCGCAAGGGGGGCGGCCCGTACTGGTTTGCCCTCTATCAGGATGCGGCCAGTCTTTAATTGAGCATAGCTGACTAAACCGAATGTGGGACGAACGCGCCGGGGGATAGAGAAATCTACCACCGGCGCTACTATTTTCTTGTCTGATACTGCACAGTGGGCGACGACGGTTTCGTTTAAGACTGGAAACGGGATGCCGACTCCCAGCATCAGGGATGGGCCGTAGTTTTTGAAGTAGCAGCCCCGCACCCATTTGGAGTTCATCTGTTTGGCGTCGCCGATTAGTGCGAGGGTGGCAGCGGGGCCGATGGGGGTGCGGTTGGGCTGGCGTTTTTGCAGCGGGAAGTGCTGGGTTCCTTCCCAGGTGATGTAGCCGGTGGCGCCTCCTAGGAAGATGCGGGTGCCGATGCCGATAATTTCGAGGTCTGGGTCGTTGAGCAGGGGAGACATGGCTCCTAGGCTCGAATAGACGGCGTTGCCGAGGTTTGGTTGCAGGGGGCCAAGGTAGGTGAACAGCGGGCGATCGCCCCCGTTGACGCCAACAATAAAGTTTTGATATGCGTTGCGGGGATTGAATAAATAAAACTGGTTGATTGTATCGCGGGTAATTGTGGTTTCAAAGGAGGCGCGCGGGTAGCAGTCTGTTACTTGTCCCAAGGCTCGCAACTGCACGGGTTTGCCGGCTATTAAGTCTTCGATGACGTGTCCGCCTCCCCGTTCGCGGGATTCTTCGCCGTCTTCGGCTACTTGGGTGGCTCCCAGGTACAGGTCTACTGCCCCGAAGCCGGAGTAGGCTAAAACGCCGTCTAGCCAGCACTGGCGGATTTTTATCGGCGGGTCGGTATGGCCGAGGTTGATGATTGCACCGGAGGATTCCATGGGCTCGAAGGTGCCGGTGGTAATGACATCGACTTCTTTGGCTGCTTGGGTAATGCTGGTTTCTTGAACTCTAGTTTTGAGTTCTTCGATTGTCCAGACTGTGGCTTTGCCCTGGCTGATTTTATCGTTGATTTCGTCGATCGATCTCATATATTTTAGATTTTAGATTTTGGATTTTAGATTTTGAATTGATTGATTTTGGAGTAATTTTGATTTTGGATTGATGGATTGTCTATCGAGCTGGTTGTTTGAGATAAAATCAATATATTATAACTGAGATGTTGCACCATTCTCAACAAGCCTTTTATGAACAGGCTTTCCGGCCTGTTCCACAATAAAATTCACTCTTCGTGGAACAGGCCGGAAAGCCTGTTCTTGATAATGATGCAAGATGTAAATTATAACGGATACAATAACAATATCATAAATCAAATAAAGGGCGATCGCCATGACTCAAGCGATATTAAAACCAGTCACCTTCGATGAATTTATTGACTGGTATCCTGAAAATTCTGAAAACCGTTACGAACTGCACAATGGAGCTATTGTTGAGATGCCTAAAGCAACCGGAGAACATTCAGAAGTAGCGGGCTTCCTTGTCGCTGAACTCAACTTTGAAATCCGACGATTAGGACTTCCTTACTTCCTTCCCAAAGAATGCGTTGTCAAAGCTGATAACGAGCTATCTGGTTACGAACCGGATGCGATCGTTTTGGACAGGCAAGGGACGGACAGCGAACCGAGATGGAAAAAGGAATCTATCATTACAATGGGTAGTTCTGTCCGGCTAATTGTCGAAGTTGTCAGTACCAATTGGCGGGATGATTACGGCTACAAATTGGTTGACTACGAAGCTTTGGGCATTTCTGAATACTGGATTGCGGACTATTTGGGACTTGGCGGGCGACGCTATATTGGCAATCCTAAACAACCTACTTTTTCTGTTTACCAGTTGGTTGACGGTGAGTATCAAGTCAGTCAGTTTAGAGGGAACGAGCGGGTTTTGTCGCCCACATTTCCGCAGTTAAATTTGACGGTTCAACAGATTTTTAGCGCCGGCAGAGATACGGTAAAAAATGCGAGGCTTGAAGATAGTTAGTTGAGGGTGTTAGTACCACAAATTTCCTAAGTTGGTAGTGAATAATTCTGTCCTATAACTGGGAATGAATCAGGAGTGAAGTCAATCGATTTTAGATTTTAGATTTTAGATTTTAGATTGAAGCCTTGACGCCACGTATAAATTCGGGGGGCAAGTTTCATCGGATACAGGTTTTTTATTTCTGGGTCCTGAGTCTGCGAAGGAATCAATCCGGGGGCTTGTATCCTGGAGGCTTTCGGTCATTATGAATTTTAACTATTGATTGTCAGGAGCCTCATTTTCAGCATGATCGGGGATGTCGGGTTTCTGTTCAGGTAAATATTTTTCTGGCAAGCTTTCGGCGACTCCTAGAGATTCTTGTTTTTCATGGATAGCAGAATCGATTGCTGCTAAGGTTTTAGGGCTGGCACTCCACTGGTTTAGAATATCTTTAATTAGGGCTTCCCTAATCCAAACTTGAGCTACAACGGTGAGGGGGAGGGCTAGCAATAAGCCTAAAAATCCAAAGAAGGTGGCGAAGAATACTTGAGCTATTAATGTTACTGCTGGCAGCAGTGATACTTGCTGTGCCATGACGTAGGGGGTGAGGACGTTACTTTCAAACTGTTGAATTAGAAAGTAAAGGATGAAGACAAAACCGGATTGCAAGGGAGAATCTAAAAGTGCGATCGTCATTGGGGGGATGACGCTCAGGGTGGGGCCTATATTGGGAATTAGGTTAAGAAATCCTGCTACTACAGCGTGAGCGAGCGGTAGGGGAACTTGCAAGACTGACAGACCAATTAAGCTCAAAAAAGCAATCACACTCATGCTAATGAGAGCCCCGATGACCCATCGACCTAGAGCTATTTCGCATTCATCTAAGATGCCATCGACTCGTCGCCGATAAAAAGAGGGAAATAGTTGGATGAATGCTTTGCGGTAAGATAGAGGTTCTGCTAATGTCATCAATGTCAAAACTATGACGAGCAAAAAGCTGAGGATAACGCCTAATGTGTTGCCTACAAAGGCTCCTGCACCGCCGACGAGTTGATTGAATAAAGGTTGCAGTTGTTGCATGATGTCGTTAACATCAAGATTTGGCAGTCGCTGACCAAATTGCCCTGAAAAGCGACCCTCAAATTGATCTATCCACTGATTTAATCTTTCTATTCCTTGAGGGGCTCTTTGGGTAAGTTGTTGAAACTGTTGGGTAAAGGGCGGTACAATTATCAGGAATAAGCCTACGAATACGAGGATTAGGAAGCTAACTGATAAGAGTACAGCGATCGATCTTTTGAGTCCGAATTTTTGTAAGTAGCGTGCTAGTCTGTTTAAGGCTGTGGCTAAGACGACGGCCGCAAACAGCAGCAGTAGGGCCTGCCTGATTTGCCACAGGATGTAACAAGATGCGATGAGGGCTAATAAGCCCATCCACTGTCCTAGCTTCATTAGATTTTAGATTTTAGATTTTAGATTTTAGATTGAGGAATAGGGTATGGGAATTGCAGCTTGGTAATTGCTTTGCAGCCCAGAAGCGATAAATCGCATCTCTATAAGATACCTTAGATGCGGGCGATCGCATCTTTAATCGGATACCCCTACTCGGACATTAGTACAAGCAGCCTCCTCAATTCCCTTTTGCGAACACCTGCTGCGCTGTCAGCTTCAATTCTGGGAAAGTTGGGGACTCAATACCCTCGCCTCCTCGGAACAGTTTGACTTGGTATTCCCCGTCAATTAGTTGGTAAACCGAAAAGGTTGGTTGCTTGGGGTGGCCAATAAACCGTCTGCCGCCCAATCCTAGATAGTCTATAATCCAATATTCTTGAATACCCATTGACTCATAAGCCTCAAGCTTTAGGGCATAATCATCACCCCAATTAGTGCTAGTTACCTCGACGATTAGGGGGACTGATGAACCCATTGTAATAATTGATGATTTCTCCCATCGCGGCTCGTTTCCAATGGTTTGTTCGTTAAGTACAATAATATCTGGTTCATATCCAGATTCCTCGCGCATGGGTTTGATGACGCATTCTTTGGGGATGAAGTAGGGTAGGTTTAAGCGTTCTATTTCGAGAAATAACCAGCCGCTGGTAAAACCGGCCACTTTAGAATGTTTACCTGTTGCTTTTGGCATCTCAACAATTTCTCCATTGTGCAGTTCGTAGTGGTGTTCTGAATTTTCAGGATACCAGTCAATGAATTCATCGAATGTTACTAATTCAGGTATGATTTGAATCATGGTGAGTGCCTCAAGTTTGGTTTTGATAGCTGTACGGGGAATTAAGATTGGGGCAAAAACATAGTCTTTAGACCTAGTGTAGATCGATCGCACTTTTTGATGGCGTGTCTACTGCTGCTGTTGTTGCGATCGCCAGCCGAGGATAGCAGCTAGGATGATACTGGGGGTAAAGACGGCGATTAGGGCGTTGAGGTCGGTAGAGGGGATGGATAAGCTAGGCCCTGCGTATTTGATGGCCAGGGAAAGGGCGGCGGATAGGGTGAATACTTTGAGGATGGGGCTGATGTTGGTGTTCATGGAGGTGGTAGTGGGTTGTATAATTAGGCATTGAGATTATTATCGCAAGTATTGTGTTGCGGCTGCGATCGCGCCTTAGAGTTTTTAACAGGAAAGAGGCGATGAATGTTGTTTTAAACCCTGAACTTGATTGAGGTTCTCATGATGACACAGACACTTTTACAGCCACTAGACCAACGGTTCATTCAGTCCGGGATTAGCTGGGAACAGTTCAAGCTAATTGAACAGGGGTTTTCAGACTCCCCTGGGACGAGGTTGTTTTATTACAGAGGAGAGGTAGAAATCTTGGCAGTTTCCCCAGAACACGAATTTTTCAGTCGGACAATTTGTACGCTGCTGTCTATCTATTGTGCCGAAAATGAAATTGAGTTTGCACCTACGGGAAGCTTTACCCAAGAACAGGAAGGGGTAGTATCTGCACAAGCTGATGAATCTTATTTTATTGGGAGACGCATAACCTCAAATTCTCCCCCCGATTTATGTATCGAAGTAGTCTTCACTAGCGGTACTGTCAAAAAATTGCAGCGCTATCGAGCACTAGGAGTTGCTGAAGTCTGGTTCTGGGAGGATGGTGTATTGGCTATGTATCGCTTGGGTTCTGAGGGTTATGAAAAAATTTCTTCAAGTGTGGTTTTGCCAGATTTAGATATTAACTTATTGTGTCGCTGCTTGCTGATGGCTTCGAGTGTGGAAGCGATGAGAGAGTTTAGGAGAGGCATTTCTGGTTAGGGCGATCGCACCTATTTTTTTATGCTTAACTTGATTTGAGTAGGTTGGGGCGATCGCCAGCTTAGCAGTGCGGCAAGGATAATAGTACGGGTAAACACGGCGATTAGAGTGATCGCAGCCGTTGAGGGTATGGATAGAATGGGGCCGCCGTACTTAATGGCGAGGAGAGGGCGATCGAGATCGGGAATACTTTCAGGATAAATGCGGTGTTGGTGTTTATAGAATAGGTCTTTGGTGATACAATATGGCAGCAGGTGGGAAAATTGGGGGGCAATAGATTTGGCCCAAGACGGCGCGGCTCGGATGCCTTTCTATTTTAGAATAGGAATGTCCCACCAGGTAATTTGGTAATATTAGGCTTGATTGAGAATGGATAACCAAGAATCAGAGTTAATCGAGAAAATTCGTCAACAATTTGACAAAGCTCCTTACCCTAAAATTCCCCTCGACCACTCTCCCAAAACAGAGTATCAATCTCTCTATATTCATAATCTGGTAACAGCTTACTATTTAAGAAATCAAAAAGTTATAGATACTGAAGGTAAAGTTATTTTAGATGCGGGCTGTGGCAGTGGCTACAAATCTCTGATGTTAGCAGAAGCAAATCCGGGGGCAAAAATTATAGGAGTAGATATATCTGAGGAGTCGGTCAAGTTGGCCAGACAGCGGTTACAATATCACGGTTTCAATAACACTGATTTTTATGCTCTACCCCTTGAGGATTTACCCGATTTAGGTTTAAAGTTTGACTATATCAACTGTGATGATGTCCTTTATTTAGTACCCGATCCTGTGGTCGGTCTTCAGGCAATGCAAGCCGTTTTAAAGCCCGATGGCATCATTCGCGCTAACCTTCATAGTTCTCTCCAACGCGCTTCTTATTATGCAGTTCAAAAAGTATTTAAGATAATGGGTTTATTAGAAGAAAACCCCCGAGAAATGGAAATAGGTATCGCTAAAGAAATTATAGAAGAATTACAAGATAATGTAGCGATCAAGGCAAGAACTTGGAATTTGCCAGTAGAAAAAAATGAAGAATGGCTGCTGGCCAACTATCTCCTTCAAGGCGATAAAGGCTACACGATTCCAGAAGTTTTTGCAGCTTTAAGGGAAGCGAATTTAGAATTCATCAGCATGGTGAATTGGCGACAATGGGAGTTAGCAGACTTGTTCAAAAATCCCGAAAACTTGCCCGCATTTTTGGCGATGAGCTTGCCGGATCTTCCTGTTGAACTCCGACTACACCTATTTGAGTTATTTCACCCGGTCAACCGATTGATTGACTTTTGGTGTGGTCATCCTAATCAAGCTCACTCTTTTAGAGAGGTGTATGAATGGACGCAATCTGACTGGCAGCAAGTTCGAGTTTATCTGCACCCTCAACTCAGAACACCTCAGTTAAAAAACGATCTAGTGAATGCTATCACTAATCACAAAGTTTTCGAGATAAGCCGCTACGTAAGTCTGCCTACGCGAGTACCAATTACGGTAGATAGTATGATGGCGGCTAGCCTACTACCTTTGTGGGAAACTGATCGGCCACAGTCGGTCATGTGTCTTGTAGAGCGTTGGCTCAAACTCAGACCCCTACATCCTATCACTCTTGAGCAAGCTAAGCCAGAAAAAGCTTTTGAGGAAGTTAAAGAACTCCTTAGTAGCCTAGAAGTCTTTCTATACATACTTTTCGAGCGTTTGGTTTGAGGCTGCTCAAAAATTTGGTTAGCGAGTGATATGAAAGTTATTGAAAAGGGGTAAGTTACTCTTAGGAGTCAAAAATCAAGCATCTCACGCGATTTGGAGAAATAAAACATGAAAACTGAATTGAAAGCGAAATTTCTACAACACCTCAATCAGAAGCGGGATAAGGGTTTCACCTTAATTGAACTGCTGGTGGTTATCATCATCATCGGAATTTTGTCGGCCATTGCCTTACCCTCCTTCTTGAACCAAGCCAACAAAGCTAAGCAGTCAGAAGCTAAGCAGTATATCGGTTCCATGAACAGGTCTCAACAAGCTACCTTCGCAGAAAGTGGTAGATTTGCCACATCTGTTGGCGAGTTGAATCTTGGCATAAAAACGCAGACTCAAAACTATAACTACGCGCTCGATCCCATAGCACCTGCTACAAATGCTACTGAGGTGGGAAATGTCGCACAACCCATAGGGGAAGCGCTCAAAGCATACGCAGGAAAAGTAGCTTTAATTCAGCCTGCAGGAGCAACTGAAAGAACCACTGCGGCGGTATTGTGCGAAAGAACTGCTGCCGGCGCAGGAGCTGTAACGGGCTATGCAACGGTTGCCGCTGCCAGTGTGGGTTGTACAGGTCCCGCATGGACGGAAGTTTCTAAGTAGGCTTGATCTAGCCTTTAAAGCTAGAATTGTTCCTGCAAGCCTCATCAAAAGTTGATGCAACACAATGGGTAGTGTTCTGAACGCTACCCACTCTTGTAGCCAAATTATCACTAAATAGTTATTTTGTTTAGGTATGTTCTTTGCCATAATTTTTAGTGCGGCAAGATCATAACAATAAGGATAAAAAAGGAGACTTACTTATGGTGGTATTTTTAGAAAACACCTCGTCTACAGATTTAGCAGCTTTGGAAGAACAAGCACATAAATACTTAACTGAAGGACTGTACACTCTGGCTGCCAACCTATATGAGCAAGCAATTGCTACGGAACCAGATACCAAGTCTCACTACTGGAATTTGGGGCTAATGCTATTATTGCAGGAGCAAGAGCTAGAAGCTCAAGCTACTTGGCTGTTATGCATGGCAGAGGGTGAGCAAGAACAAATTGAGCAATGGACTGAGCAGCTGATAATGGTTCTGCAAACAGAAGCAGAACGCAGGGAGGCTTTGAAAGAGGACTCGATTGCTTGGGCAATTCGGCACCACATCCGGGAGATTGCTCCCACAAATATTAACAACCTGTTATACTTGCTTGAGCTTTCCGTCAGGCTGGGGACTTTTACGGCTGAGGAAGTGACTTCTCTAGGAGTGATTAAACTTCTTAAATCAGAAGAATCTGGAGAAGTAAACTTCGAGGTATTGATGCAGGTGTTAAAAAGCATTTTAGAATACGATCCTTTGCACCCATCATCCTTGGAATTGGCAGAAGCCTGCCTTACTCATGTCTGTGACTGCCAACTATATATTAACTCTGTAATACCAACGGCTTTTGGACTGGCAACTTTGTGGAAAAACTCCAGGCAAGCAGTACACTTTGCTGAATTGTGTTTACGCTTAGATCCAAACAATCTAGATATTATCTGTCTTTTAAGTGTTTTTTACCAGAATGCAGGTCAATATAATGAAGGGATAAAGACCGCTAAAATATTATATTCATTAGCAGAATCTTTGCCTGTGAAAATCTATGCAACGCATCTCGTCCTTCGGGGGTTAATGAGCGCCGGTGGATATTGGGAAGAAGCTGTCTCAGTCGTTAATCGCCTCCAATCTCTACAAGAGTCCTTGATAGCTGAACAGCCAATTTCATTGGACTTAATTACAGCTCATAACCTGTTTCTTACCCCCTTCTTTTTCCCTTACTTTAGAGATGAACCCAAAAAATACAGAAAAATCAGTAACCAATTAGCTCAAATATGCCAAGTCAATATTCAAAACTCTGCTAAAAAGCAGATAGAACTATACAGGCAGCGCCAGTTTACTCATCGCAAAAATATTAGTAGTTTAACCAAACCTTTGAAGATCGGTTATTTATCTCATTGCCTCGCGACCCACGCGGTGGGGTCGCTAGCTCGATGGCTAATCAAATATCACGATCGGGAGCGTTTTCAACTGCATGCCTATTTAATTAATTATAGGAATATGGAGGACCCGCTACAAGAATGGTACGTAAATCAAGTGTCTAAAGCATATAGGTGCGGGATTGTCGGTACTGAAATCGCTGAGCAAATTTCTCAAGATGAAATTGATATTCTAGTTGATCTTGACAGCCTCACCTCAGATGTTAGCTATGAAGTGATAGCGCTTAAACCTGCACCTGTGCAAATAACATGGCTAGGATGGGACGCATCAGGGCTACCTACAATTGATTATTTTATTGCCGATCCTTATGTTTTACCAGAATCAGCTCAGGATTATTATTCTGAAAAGATATGGCGTTTACCTCAAACCTACATAGCAGTAGATGGTTTTGAGGTGGGGATACCAACACTGCGACGCGAGCAGTTAGATATTCCTACTGATGCGGTCATATACCTTAGTGCTCAGATAGGTTACAAACGGCATCCTGATACAGCACGGCTCCAGATGAAAATTATCAGTGAAGTCCCTAATAGTTATTTCATAATAAAAGGAGCAGGTGAGGAAGAGTCTATTAAAAAACTCTTTAATGACTTAGCACAAGAAGAGGGTATAGATTTTAATCGATTACGATTTGTGCCAGAGGTAGTCTCGTCAGAAGTTCACCGAGCCAACCTTAGTATCGCTGATGTAGTTTTGGATACCTATCCCTATAATGGGGCTACAACCACTCTAGAAACTTTGTGGATGGGTGTTCCTTTAGTGACAAAAGTTGGAGAGCAGTTTGCAGCTCGCAACAGCTACACAATGATGATGAATGCTGGGATTAACGAAGGCATTGCTTGGACGGATGAAGAGTATATAGAATGGGGAATTCGTTTAGGGAAAGATGCGGCTCTGCGGCAGCATATATCCTGGAAACTGCGGCAGTCACGACAAACGGCTCCACTGTGGAATGGCAAGCAATTTACGCGAGAGATGGAGAAAGCATACGAGCAGATGTGGCGAAATTACGTAGAAGCTGGCCATTAAATGCTGCCCTAGGCATAACAGAGGAAAAAATTACTATGACGAATAATCACATTCCTAGAAGTTCAATGTTGGGGTCATTATTGAATGCAAAGCAGTTGGGTTTTGATCCGGAAACGGTTATTGACGTAGGTGCTGGATTAGGTACATTTGAGATTTATTATGCTTTTCCAAAATCCAGATATCTCCTGATCGAACCCATAGCCGAGAACGAACCATATCTAAAAAAAATATGTCAACATCTTGAAAGAGCAGACTATATAATTGCTGCTGCTTCCACAGAGGCAGGAGTTGTGCCTCTTCAAGTGAATGTGAGCAACTTTATCCACTCTTACATCTCAGAGGATGGTGAAGCTAGCTCCGAAAATTTTGAGCTAAGGACAATCCCGGCCGTTACTCTGGATGAAATTTGTAAAACTCGCCAGTTAGAAGGGCCGTATTTAATCAAAGTTGATGTAGATGGTAGAGAACTAGATGTCCTAGCAGGTGCAACTCAAACTCTTCAAAATACAGAGTTGGTAATTGTAGAAGTTAATTTATATGTAACAGCTAGATTTGATAAGATGGCTAGTGTTATAAACTTTATGAAAGAGCAAGGTTTTGTAGCCTATGATCTTGTCAATCTTGCTTGTCGTTATTCAGACTTAGCTTTATTTCAGGTTGATATGGTTTTTGTCAAAGAATCAGGTCAGTTTACAAAAGAATCCCGTTATGTGGCAGAAAACGAGCAGGAAGAAAGACTGAGGGCGCATTTGAAAGCGTATCGAGAAACCTTAATCGCACAGATCGAAAATTTGACGCCCTTTGAATTTTTACAAAAAACTGGATTGACTCAAGCAGAAACTATCCAGAATCAAGCTTATCAAAACTTACTTCAAGGAGATTACAGCCGAGCTGCCCATCTCTACGAAGAGGCTATTGAAGCTGAACCCGATAATAGGTTTCACTATTGGTATTTGGGGTTGGCGTTGCTATTAGACGCACAAGAGATAGAAGCTCAGGCGACATGGCTGATGGGGATGACGGGAGGAGATAGCGAACAAGTCGATCTGTGGACAAAGGATTTAATGCAAGTCCTGCAAACAGAAGCGGAGCGACGGGGAAAATTCGGAGACTATGGAATTACTTGGACAATCCGCCATCATCTACGGGAAATCAATCCGACAGACATTAATAATCTATTGCATTTGATTAACCTGTCTATTCGGATGGGGATCTATACAGAAGCTGAACTCGATTCTTTGGGCGTAATCAAGCTTCTGAAGTCGGATCAATCCTCTGAGGTAGATTCTGGCTTATTGCTGCTAGTTGTGAAAAATGTTTTAGAATACAATCTTTTGCACCCACTTTCTAGAGAATTATATGAGCAAGCGGGAACTAGGCTTTTTGGAGCTAGCCCACCGCAGGATACCCTTAAGAAGGAGAACTGATTTCATTAGGGGAGTTGCTGATAATTAAGCTGTCTAGCTCACGAGTGGGAATGTGTTGGGCTTGTACTCTGGCGATCGCCTCTTTATTTTCAGACTGCAACACAATTCTACCATGCAGGCGAGGTTTCACAGCTTCCCACTGAATTTCGCTCAACAGTCCAATCACAGAAATTTCAGGCCCGTCGGAGACATCTAAGTCCTCTTCCATTAACAGGTTCATCACCACACTAGATAAAGCAAGATTAGCATCTTCATCAGAAATTTGGCTACTGTCTACCAGCAGAGTCATCTTATCTTTGTCTGGGTGAGTTGCTATCGCTCTTATTACCTGGGCAAACTCCTCATTTAAAGAGGGTTCCGGCTGATTCCAGTCTGGAAATACGATTAAATTGATTTCTCTTAAGTTCAGGTTTTGGTAGAGATCACTTCTGTACTCTTTAGACAGATAGTTAACCCGAAAAAAGCTTAAATCAGGTAACATTCCCCATACCAGCCTCGCCGCTTGAGCCACATTAGATATTCCCGCTTGCTCTCCATTAATCGCCCAGGTACCTATTGAGCCATTTCCGTCCGACATGGGACCTTGATATGCTTGGGGCTGATGCGTCTGTCTTTCAGGAATATTAAACTGCGAAGGGGGAATTTTATGTTTTTTAGCCAATTCTTCAATTTCTTGCAAACGAGTGTCGTACTCGCCAATATCCATATTGATACTTGAAGCACCAGCCCTTACGACAGTTAAAATATCAAATTTAATTTCTTCATCCTCCGGGAAAAATAACTCTTTGGTACTAACTTGCACGTCAGCAATGCACATAAATGGGTTGATTGATGGTACTAAACTATCGTGCAGCAGTTTCTTGGTATCTTTTTTGGCATCGTTTAAAAAATCTTTAAATGGTTTTCCATCCAAGCTGGGGTAGCACGATGAAGTTCCCGTACTATGTCCAGAATTTCCCGCCACTGAAAGAGGGCGAAAAGAATATAAGTAATTTTCTAAATAATAGGCATTAATCACACCCGAATACACATCGGGAATAGATGACATGAAATATTTACCATGAACAGATTTAATCTTTTCTATTAAGGCTCTAGGAATAAAAGCATTGTAGAGCATGGGGAGTTCACCATAAGAAACTTCAAAATTATAGAACTGCTTTAATTTTTGTCTTGCTTGAAAATTTACAGCTACCTGATCCTGCAACTGAACGTACAATTTATTCTTATGCCAAGGGACGATCGCACTCTGCCACCAATATACAGTGCCCCGAGACCAAGCCACTGTCTGCACGTCATATTCCTGGAGAAGATTTAAACAAATTTCGAGGCAATCTGGCATTAAAGCATCATCATCTCCGAGAACAGTAATGTATTCTCCTGTAGCGTGAGATAACCCCAATTCCCAATTGTCAGACATGGAGAGTCTTTCATGTGCGCGATAATACTTGATTCGCTCATCATTAAATGAAGCTACAACTTCGGCAGTTTCTGCACTACTAAAATTGTCCATAACCACCAGTTCAAACTCCTTATGAGTTTGATTAAGTACACTCTGAATCGAATGTTTTAATGTATCATGTCTCTGGCGTGTAGGGATGATAATAGAAAAGAAATTGTTTGATGACATTATTGATACCTAGGATAGATAATAAAATTGAGATTTCGCCAATTCTTAATTAACCGATCGCCCTACTACTTCCCCTTCACCTGCCCCAACAGCGCCTTATAATCAGCTCTGTGAGGATTTAGCTTCACCAACTTCTCCAAAGGCTCGATCGCCCCCACCTGATTATTCATCTGCAACCGCACATTTGCCAATCCCTCCAGAGCCGTCTGATTCTGCGGTTCCCGCTGCAAAACCGTCTCATATCCCCGTTCCTGGGCCCCCAGCAAAGATTCCTGAGAAACTGCTACCGGAGCAGATTTTTGCTGGTGCTGGCTGCTCAAACCGCTGCCGAACAGACTCACCATACCAAAAATTGCCGAACCACCAAAGCCAACCATTGATACTAACGCAAAAATCTGCTTAATTCGATCGCTCCGATGAACCCGACTATCACTAGATTTTTTCTGTGTGCTTTCCATTGCTAACTCTTGGTGTCGCTGTTTTCCAGGCACTCGCAAAGCACCTAATCTCTAGAATGCCCAAGTTCGATCGCAAAACGATCGCCCTTCGCCATTTAAAATTTGAGACCAATTCTAGCCTTTTACATAAAACCTGAGATTTGTCAATGACATTTAGGTGACAATAACACGCGGGCGATCGAGATCGATGAAGCGCGATCGCCCGCTGATTTTTTAGCTGTTACCATCAGGCAATTCGCCAAACTGATCTCGGTAACGCGCTAGCAAAGATTCGAGTTCAGCAGCACGCTGGCGTTCCGCTTCTGCACGCTGGCTTTCTGCTTCTGCGCGCTGGCGTTCCGCTTCTGCGCGCTGGCGTTCCGCTTCTAATGCTGAGGCTAATTCATCAGGAAGCAGTAATTTTTCTCCATTATCTTCCCGATAAAAACCGATGAGTTTGCCCTCTACTTCTAAACGCAGTTGCAACACTTCACTGCGACTATCAGTAATTAATTGATAGCTATCTTCCCACAGTCGATATCCCCGCAATTTTTCCGGTATCCATTGTCCTTTGGGATCAAACAACCAATATTCCTGAACCTCTAAACTTTCGTACAGGTCTTTTTTCGTAACTTTATCTTCCGACTGCGTACTCGGTGACGTAATCTCAAAAACTATTTTCGGAACTTGCCCTTCTAACCATATTTTATAATTATCTCTACCTCCCGGTTCGACATCATAAATTACCATCACATCTGGTGCAGTACGCAATTTTGGGAAACCTTCAGCGTAATATAAAAACTGGTTGGCCAAAACAGTAGCGCGCTGTCCGGCGAGGTATTGTTTTAGGACTTCTAAAGTGCTTAAAATTGCATAGAGGTGGTCGTAGGTTTCTGCCACGGGTTTTCCATCCGCACTGGGGTAGACAATTTCAGATGATTTGAGGGTGGGTACGACTGCTGTCATGGTCGTGCTTCCTATGAGTTGTAGCTCTATTGTAAACTTTTTTATTAAGATATATCGCCCTCCCACACATTCAAATGCCATCAGGATCGATACCTTGGCTTCTCAAGTATGCCATTAGTCGATCGACTTTCTGGCGTTCCTCTTCGGCCCTCTGGCGTTCCTGTTCCACCCGTTCCGCACCCCACAGCAGCAAATTGCCATTCTCATCCCACCAGCGCAACCAATAACCCGTCCTCTGAGATTTTTCACCTTCCCAAACCCCCAGAAATAAACCCATTGATTCTATCCAGAATCGCTGATTAGCATCCGGTTCTTGCAATTCGTATTCTCCCGAATTCGAGAGTCTGTACACTTCCAATACTCCCGATTTAGGTTCAAAAATTACATAAATCGGCACTTGCAAAATTCGCTCATAAAACCGCCATTTTCCGTAAGGATATGTCGGTTTATTTGAATATTCACTACCGTCAGTATCCGATAAAAATTCCATCACTACAGCAGGTACTTCTCCCTCAGCATTAGGCGCATAACTACGCCGAACTTCTCCTGGTTCTGGTGGCAATACCGAGGGAACGTACACCCAATCTGGTGCTTTTACTACTGTTTTGTCGTTAACTTTGGCACAGAGTCCAAAATTGGAAGCTATTAGCATTGAAGCTAGGATAAATCCTGCCAGATCCAAGGCTTCGCGCAGGGCCGCGGCTAAAAGTGGTTGGTCGATATTTTCCACAGGATCGTCGGGTAATTTAAAGTCATCTGGCAATTTTTCCCAAGTTATATTATACTGGGTTTTGGTTTCGTCCGGTTTCGATAATGTTTGTGTCATTGGTTTTCCTTGTTTCGATAAAACGAGTTTTTTGTTAATAGGATTTGGACAATAACTTTAATGCAGGGTGCTGGCGCACCTCATGAACTAGGTGTAATCTGGGTGTGTATTGCGCTGGTTACTAACAAAAGTAGAGCGCCAATATTGTGCAATTGCAGTTATTCAATGATACCCTATTTTAAGGGATATTTTCTGGCTCAACTGGTTCTGCTGACCTGGCAGTTTTAGAAGGTATAACAGGCAATTTTTGCTGTTTGTGCAAGCTGGGAAATCCCGGCTCTCCTGATTGATTTCTGGCAGGTGGACTCGCATTTACTTTCTCAGAAAGGGGAGCTAATGTTTGAGTCACTTTAACTTGGTGTCGTAGTTGTTCTGTCGAACCCAATAAGCCTCCTAATCCGTTAAACAACCTGCGAATGTTGTTGCGGAAAGCCGGATCTCCTGTCAAATCATCCACGTCGGAAGTAATTTTCTGCACGTTCTGAAATGTAGCTCGTGCAGAATCTAGAGTTTGCTGCAATAATAGCAAAGTGGCGGGATTGTTTACCTGGCTGGATAAATCTCGCAAACTACCAGAAGCTTGGGCAGCATTGGCTGATAAAACTTCTAAATTGTTCAGCAATTGTCCTTGGTTGATGCGATTAATTGTCGGACTCAAACTACTGACAGCTACCCGCAGTTCCTGACTGCTTTGATTGATGTTATTCAGAGTTGAGACTAAACTGGCGCGGTTGGTTGTTACTAAAGAATTGAGTTGGTTGGCTGTTAATGTAACTTGATTGGCTGCTTGACTTACTGAATTAGCCGAACTTATTACAGATGCAGATACGGCTTTTGTGGAAGTATCCGCCGTAGCTGCGACTTTAGAAACATCAGCGGCTACTCCTGATATTTCCGCTTTTAATGATTGATTTAAACTGGTTGCTTCTCCTTTTAATGATTGATTTAAACTGCTGGCTTCTCCCTTTAATGATTGATTTAAACTGGCTATTTCGGTTTTCACCGATTGATTCAATGTCCCAATATCTCCCCTGACAGATTGATTTAAGTTTTTGATTTCGGCTTGGGCAGTTTGAGTTAAGTTTGATAAATCTTGAGTGAGTTTAGCTGCACCTTTAGCTGTGTTGGCTGTATTCTCGGCCAGAGATTTAATATTGTTGAACAGCGCGGGGTCAGTGTAGAAATTAGCTAGGCGGACTGTGGATTTAATTAGTTCATCGATAGTGACTCCAGCTTGACCTTTTAAGCGCGAATTTTGGCAGATAATCTCTGGGGGACAGTCGGCACTAACGGGATTGGCGGTAAGTAACGATTCTGGCAAAATCGAGTTGGGGGTAATGTCGATCGACGATTCGCCAATTAAACCCGATTTATTCGCTTCGATCGTAACATCCCTGGGAATCACTAAAGTACCGGGGGCAATCTCCAGCGTCACGTCTACGCCGTTGGAACCCGGTTGGAGGGCGGTAATTTTACCGACTGCAACCCCGCGATACCTGATGGGCGTACCTATTTGCATTCCTTGGGCGCTGGCAAATTCTACGGCGAATTTGTAGCTGCGGTTCCCTACCTGCACGCCCCGCAGCCAGAGCACTAAGCCGCCAAATAAACCGATTCCTACTAAAATTAAGAACCCGACAGAACCTTCTCTTACAGTTCGCGATCGCATATTACCTCCTTAGTCATTGGTCATTGGTTATTAGTCATTCATCATCGGTCATTTCAATCTAAAATCTAAAATCTAAAATCTAAAATTGGCTGACTATCCAAGCGCTTGAATTGGCCCAGTAACACTGCCGCTAAAAAATTGTCGGATAAGTAAATTATCTGTCGATGCAATGTCATTGACAGTTCCCTCCCACTGCACTTTGCCTCGATAGAGAAACACGATGCGATCGGCAGTGCGGCGGATGGTACTGTCTTGGTGAGTGACGATCGCATAAGTGCTGCAAACACCTTGGGCCGCCTGCAACTCGCGGATTAAATCTTCAATTACCGTCGAAGCGATCGGATCTAAACCCGCCGTCGGTTCGTCGTACAGCAAAACCTCTGGATTATCCCTGTCATTATCAGGATTCGCCATGATCGCGCGGGCAAAACTTACCCGCTTCCTCATTCCCCCAGACAACTGCGCCGGATAGCGTTCGCCAATTCGCGGCAAACCCACCATCTCCAACTTTTCCTCCACCAATTCCCGAATGCGGCGGCGCGGCAGCTTAGAATGCTGGTAAAGTAAAAAACCGACATTCTCCTCCACCGTCAGCGAATCAAACAAAGCCGCTTGCTGAAACACCATCCCAATTCCGATCGGATCTGCCACGTCGTCCACCCATCCGACTCTGCGCTGTCCCTGAACAAAAACCTCACCGGCATCCGGGGCCAACAAACCCGCAATTATCCGCAGAATCGTAGATTTCCCCGTCCCGGAAGGGCCAATAATTGCCAGGGCCTCTCCCCGATAAATCCTCAGATCCACTCGATCGAGGATCGGGTTCTGGCCGAAGGACTTACTTACCCCCTTGAGTTCGATTAGTGGCTCAGCCATAGGATGTTATCAATAAGTTATCAGTCATCAGTCATCAGTCTACCTAATGACTCATGACTCATGACTAATCACTAATTACTTAAATTGACTGCCAGAATCAAAACTCTCTTGTATTGTAAATTTGTCAGATCGAGCTGTTCCAATACCCTTAAGACTAATTAACCATGTCAATTAGTTCACTTCCTAAAGCCCTCCGCGTCTTGGCTAAAGCCAAGCAGGTTTTTGCCCAATCCAGAAATCCTTACCCCCCTTCTTTGCGGAACGGGCGAGTTCACCAGTGGTTTAAGTGGTTAGCCCCCGGACTGTTAGTGAAACGGTGGCTGCTGATTAGTGCCAGCGGCGTGGTACTTGCCACTTTGGGTTTAGCGATTTGGACTGGGATGACTCCCATTTTCTTCTTATTGCAATTGTTGAAAAATTTTTTGGCGTGGATTGCGGAAGTTATTCCTAATTACGTGTCGGGCCCGATCATCATTGCTGGCGGGATTTTATTAATTCTGTGGGGACAAACTCGCAGTTTGAACTCTATTACCCAAGTGCTGATGCCCGAAGGGAATGAGGAATTGGTCGATCGACTCCTCAACCACCGCCGCTTGCACCGCGGCCCGAAAATTGTGGCCATAGGGGGCGGTACGGGCCTTTCCAATTTGCTCAGGGGATTGAAGGATTACAGCGCCAAAATCACTGCTATTGTCACCGTGGCGGATGATGGCGGGTCTTCCGGGCGGCTGCGGCGGGAAATTGGGGTATTGCCGCCGGGAGACATTCGCAATTGTTTGGCTGCTTTGGCAGATGAGGAAAAGTTATTGACTGAGTTATTTCAATATCGCTTTCGGGCTGGTGACGGTTTGGTGGGTCACAGTTTTGGGAATTTGTTTTTGACGGCGATGAGTGATATTGCTGGAGATTTGGAACAGGCGATCGCCGCGAGTTCTAAAGTTTTAGCAGTGAGGGGAGAGGTGCTGCCGGCTACTCTGAGCGACGTTTCTTTGTGGGCAGAACTGGCGGACGGCCGCAGGATTGAGGGGGAGTCCAGCATTACAAAAGCTAACGGAAAAATCATCAAAATTGGCTGCACTCCTGCTAATCCTCCGGCGTTGCCCAAGGTCGCCCAAGCACTTCGGGAAGCGGATTTTATCATTATTGGGCCGGGGAGTCTTTATACGAGTGTTATTCCGAATTTGTTGGTGCCGGAAATTGCTGATGCGATCGCTAATAGCGAAGTTCCGCGCATTTATGTTTGCAATATTATGACTCAGCCGGGGGAAACTGACGGATACAGTGTTGCAGACCACATTCGGGCGATCGATCGCGCTTGCGGCCGGCCACTGTTCGATGCTGTAGTAGTTCAAGGCAAAGTCCCTTCTGCAAAGGCTTTGATCCGCTATTCTCAGGAGGATTCTTATCCGGTTGTACTCGATCGAGAAGCCGTAACGCAATTGGGGCGGCGAGTTGTCATCGCCAATGTCATGGATGAAGATCAAAATACGGGTTTAATTCGCCACAATTCTCAAAGGTTGGCGGGGATGTTGCTGCGTTGGTACGGCCGCGCCCAGAACATTTAAGCTGCTGACTGCTGACTGTTGACTGTTGACTGTTGACTGTTAACTGTTAACTGTTGACGGTGCAGACTAATGTTATTGGTTATTAGCTGCCCCAAGCGAGTAATAAATAACAAATAACAAATAACCAATAACAAATAACAAATGACTAATGACTGATATGATACTTTCTCTTCCAGATTCTGAGGCTACGCGCAAGTTTGGTGTTGCGTTAGGTCGATCGCTCCCCCCAGGCACTGTAATCTTATTACAAGGAGATTTAGGTGCTGGTAAAACTACCTTGGTTCAAGGCATCGCTGAAGGTTTAGGAATCTCAGACTCGATCGAAAGTCCTACTTTCACGCTAATTAACGAGTATTTTACAGGGCGAGTTCCGCTGTATCATCTAGATTTGTATCGACTGGAACCCGAAGAAGCCGAGGCTTTGCACTTAGAAAGTTATTGGGACGGGTTAGAAAGGGATTTGGGAATTGTGGCGATCGAATGGGCGGAAAGATTGCAGTACAAACCCGAAAATTATTTGCACATTTCTTTGAGTTATCTAGATAAGGGCCGGCAAGTTGAAGTAATGGGTAATGGCGACTTATTGGATTGGCAATTGGAAATTTGAGAAAAGGCGATCGAATTTAAATGTTGCACCATTCTCACTCAGCCTTTTCTGAACAGGCAAGATGCCTCTTCCACAAGAAGAAAATTCACTCTTTGTGGAACAGGCATCTTGCCTGTTAAGAGAGAATGGTGTAACATCTCAGCGCGAACTTATTGCGGACGGTTGACACGAATCAATTTGCCTCTCAAACTTTCTTCAACGGAAATAGCATCATTGATGCGTGTTGCCAACCTTTCTAGATTTTTATCGTCTGTACACACGATTATACCAGCATGATTGGGTTGTTGAGTGTGCAAGCGAATGAAATGCCGACGATTTTGCGTCATAACCGCCCGATCGTTATTCACAGCAAAGGCTAATACTTCGGGGTCATCATCTCCGGCATTTCCTGCCTCTTGAATAGTCAGGGCATCGTGACCGAAATTTCGCAGCAAGGCCACAACAGGAAACGGGAACTGTTCATCTGCATACAGACGTGCCATAAATTATACTTCCTGCATCATTGCTGCTGCTTCTTCTCGGAGTGCTGTTTCAATTTCTTCGGAGTTAGCCTCAGCATAAGTCCAGACATTTACTAAGTTTGCAGCATTCAACTGGGGATAAAATTGTAGAAGTTCAGCATCACTTGAACCTTGACGGCGCAAACTCACGAACAGCCAAACTGGAAGTCTAGTTTTGGCTATACAAGCATCGCCACCGCATACGTCGGGAGTTTTGGTAATTCCCGGCCAGCTATTGTTTAAACTTTGAGTTATGAGCCGTAGGACTTCAGCTTTATCGGTGGGAGTTAAGGCCAGAAGTTGTGTTTCTAGTTCTTTGAGGAGCATGGTTAATATTGCCTTGGCAATAGGAGAATATACAGTTATTTTAACAATTTTTTTTTCATTTCAGCATAATTCAGGCTTCCTCATTCTTGCAGATTGCTTCTTCGATTTCCTCCATATCTGCATCAGCATAAGTCCAAACATTGACTAGATCTGCCGCACGGAGATGGGGATAAAATTGTAGAAGTTCAGCATCGCTTGAACCTTCACGGCGAAAACTTTCAAGCAGCCAAACTGGGATGCGAGTTTTGGCAATGCAAGCATCGCCGCCACACACGTCGGGAGTTTTGGTAATTCCTGGCCAGCTATTGTTTAAACTTTGGGTTAAAAGCCGGATGGCTTCAGCTTTCTCAGTAGGAGTTAAGGCCAGGAGTTGTGTTTCTAGTTCTTGGAGGAGCATGGGTAAAATCGCCTTTGCGATGCAGGAATACCCAATTATAACACTTGACCTAAAATCATGCTTATTCAGCGTCAAATGTCAAGGCTTCTCCCCTCACATTTGTATCCAATTTACCATTTTCAAAAACAACTTTTCCTCCAACAACAGTCACAACTGGCCATCCCGTCAAACTCCAACCTTCAAAGGAACTCCAGCCGCACTTGCTCGCCATCTCTGCGCCGACCACCGGGCGGTAGTTCTCCAAATCAACTAAGACTAAATCGGCGTCAAAACCCGGAGCAATCGCCCCTTTGTTCGGAATCTTATAAGCCTTAGCAACTGCAGCCGACATCCAATTAGCAACTTGAGCAACTGTACATTTTCCCTCTACTGCTTGCGTCAGCATCAAAGGCAAAGAAGTTTCGACTCCCGGCATTCCCGACGGCGTATTTGGATATTCTTGAGCTTTTTCTGCTAATGTGTGCGGCGCATGGTCGGTGGCGATAAAATCAATTACGCCGTCGAGTAAAGCTTGCCAAAGTATTTCGTTATCGCGGGGTTCGCGCAAAGGCGGATTCATCTGAGCTAAACTGCCAATTTTTTGATAGGCGCTGGTATTTAACAACAAATGCTGCGGCGTCACTTCTGCTGTCACCCAACTCGGTTTTTCCTGGCGCAAAAACTCAGCTTCATCCCCCGTTGAAAGGTGCAGAATGTGCAGTCGGCGCTGATATTTATTAGAAAGTTTTACTGCTAGTTGAGTTGCTAATAAAGCTGCTTGATTGTCTTGAATTTGCGAGTGCACTGCCACATCGGAAATCCCGGCAAATTCCTGACGACGCTGATTGATTCTAGCTTGGTCTTCTGCGTGTACCGCAATTAGTCGATCGCCCTTAGCAAAAATCGCCTCTAAAGTTGCTTCTCCATCCACCAACAACTGCCCGTGCATCGAACCCATAAACACCTTAATTCCCGGAGTCGGATTCGCATTCAACAAATCCGGCAAATTCTCAGGCGTTGCACCAATAAAAAAGCCGTAGTTCACCAAACACTTCTCGGAAGCGCGGCGCAGTTTGTCATCTAAGGCAGCTTGGGTTGTGGTCAGAGGTCGCGTATTCGGCATTTCCAAAAACGATGTCACGCCGCCTTTAGCGCAAGCACAGCTAGCGGTAAATAAGTCTTCCTTGTGTTCTAAACCCGGTTCGCGGAAGTGTACCTGGGGATCAATTACTCCGGGTAACAGAGTTAAGCCTTTCGCATCTATTTCTCGATCGCCAGATTCGACAATTTCCGCAGCAACTTGGACAATTTTGCCATCGCATATTTGTACATCTCCTACCAAAAACTCACCATTGGGCAAAAGAATGCGAGCGCGACGGATTAACAAACTTGATTGGGTAGTCATAAGATATCCTTAATTCAGTAAACAGCGTGCTAGCATGGAAGCATTATTAAGTTTATAATTCGTATCCAGCTCAGTCACTACAATACCCTATGACTCGTCTAGACAAGTCAGCCGACGAAGAAAAACCTCCGCAAGACACCGAAAATCCTTGGATCGAAGGAATTAAGACGATCGGCTTAGCAGCATTTTTGGCCTTTGGTATCCGCACCCTGGTTGCCGAAGCTCGCTACATTCCCACCGGCTCGATGCTCCCAACCCTACAAATTAACGATCGATTAATTATAGATAAGGTAAGCTATCGATTCCAAGAGCCCCAGCGAGGAGATATTATCGTATTTATGCCTCCTGACCAGGCTAGTTTGTGCACGGGACAGCCGCCACCGATCAAAGATGCCTATATCAAGCGAGTGATCGGACTTCCAGGGGACACTGTGGAAGTCAGAGAGGGAAAAGTTTTTATTAACAAGCAGCCGCTACAGGAAAAATATATTGAAGAAATTCCGCAGTATCCCTACGGGCCTGTAGTTGTAGCTCCAAATTCTTACTTGGTGCTCGGCGACAACCGAAACGCAAGCTGTGACAGCCATTATTGGGGCTTTGTACCCAAGCAAAATATCATTGGTAGGGCAATTGTGCGTTTTTGGCCACTCAACCGCACAGGTTCGATCGACCCCACGCCCCTTTATCCCGCTAAAAATTAGCTACAACCCGCAACCCGCAGATTAAAATCTGCGGTTATCAGTTTAAAGTACCAATTACTTATTAGCCATTTTCCGCGACCAAATAATTAATGGTTAAATGAGATTTAGTATGAGGTTTCGCGATCGAGAACTTTCACAACTTTGTTATACATGTCCTCAGCTTCTTGGTGCGAATTGCCAATACTCGTCACTCCCAATTTGCCAAACTCCGACAAACAACCCATTAAATGAAACACACTCCCCGTCTCTGTACCGCTGTCAAAGTGCAGTTGATTGTCAGCAATAATATCCATCAAATCGTTCGGTAACAATCCCCGATAGCGCTCTTTTTTCAAATTGTCCGAAGCGACATAATATTTTGGACGGCCCTGCAGGCTGTAAAATAATCCGGTAGTACGCTCGTACCGACCGTTTGTTAACAGCTTCAAAGCCATAAACGGATGAGTTGTGCCTCCTTTTCGTAAGTTAATTTCTATTGCTTGAATATCCCATTTCCCGTCTGATTGCCGCACCGCGAGAAAATCTACTCCAAATCTCTCTAAAGCACCTTTTTCGGCTAAATTTTTCCCAACTTTCCATCCCAATTCCTGCAACGCTATCCGATAAGATTCGTCCGCCGGAAATTGGCAACCCAAGAAAATTTGACCGTCTGGGCCTCCTAAAATCTGGTCATGAGTGGAGAGGATTTCTACTTCGCCGCTGGGAATAATTCTGCCTTGAACACTGGGCGAGAACTTTTCTTCTCCTTCGATAAATGCTTCGGCAATTGCCCCTAATTCGGGAATGCGGCTGCTAAAATTTTCCCAGGTTTCGCCTGTGGATTGAAAGCGTAAATTATGGAAGCCATCGCCAATTGCCTTCGCTCTTTCTTGAGGCGCTTTACTTGCCAGGGAACGCAAATCTAGAATTGCATTTCCTTCCCCCGAAAAACCTTCATTTAACTTAATTACCATCCGCTGCAAATCCGGCTGCCGTTCCCACAAATCGGCCGCAGCTTCTGCTAAATCTTCCGCATTCCAAACCAACTCGGAACCGTCAGGATAAGGCACGCCACATTCTTTAAAAATTTGCCTGCTGCCGCTTTTTGTTCCCCAGTATAACAGATCGGGATCGCTTGCCCACAAAGGAATCCCCAATTGAACAGATAACTCCCGTTCTAAGGGCGTCGAGTTATAACAAACCATATAAGATTTTTTCGGCCGTACTGCTTGACGAATGCGCTCCATCAAGCGGGGGCGCTCTAAAATTTTCTGGGTGAGGGATTTGGCAGAAGCATCGTAAGCACTGAACAGCAAAAGCCGATCGCGCGCGTGAGAAAATGGAATTCCCGGCAGCAATTGCAGGTAATAATCCACAATCATCGGGTGCAAGGGCTCCGAGGTAATGTAAATTAAGCGCGTGCGGGGATTTCGCAGGCGAATCAATGAAAATAAATGCCGCTCTTCGTAATGGTAAGCACCCTCAACTTTCTGCATTTCTTGCTGATCTAAGCTGACAGAAGGAATGATAATAATGTCACAATCTCCGCTGTCGAATTCTTCGATAGCTCGCCAACGTTCGCGTAATTCTGTCTGAAGATTGCGAAACTTCTGCGCGGATTCGGAAGATGAATTATTTAACTCTTGCATTGCTTTTTATCCTAAGTATTCAATTGACACTCACTCGACCTGAAGGCGCGAGGATTCTTGAGGGATTTCTACCTCAATTTCCCTATTTCTAGGGTTCCCAGACTCCTCACATTTGCTCAAATGAGCGTGAGGATATCTTCTGGGCGTTTAGGCGCGAACGCCCGGTTTCGCGGAGTCCCCACGTACCAATTTCAAAGCCCGATCACGAATAGTTTTTGCTGCACCGATATCGGCATGCTCGTGATATCCGCATTCAGCGCAAATGAACTTTTCGCCATCTCGATTAGACTTGTCGATATGACCGCAGTTCCGACATTCTTGGCTGGAGTATTTGGGATTAATTTTGATTACGACTTTTCCTTGCTTTGCAGCCAGATACTCGATCTTCAAAATTAATTCGGCCCAACCTGCGTCAGAGATAGAACGGTTTAAACCTTTCTTTCTTGATTGCCCATTTTTGAGGAATCTACCTGTTTTTTCGTCAACCTTCACTCGACATCGACGCATCATTCCCAAAATATTCAAGTCCTCCAGAGCAATCGCGTCAACGTTACGGAAAACTATTTTATTGGCAACCTTCCAGTGGTAAGCTTGACGCTTATCGCTAATCTTCTGGTGGAAAAGTCCTAGTTTTTTAGCTGCTTTCTTGCGGTTTTTACTACCCTTTGTTTTTCGGCTAACCCGCCTCTGCCTAATTTTTAGAGTGCGCTTAGCTTTTTTTGTGGTTGAAAACTTGGGATTTTCAATTTGAGTTCCATCTGAGAGATGGACTAATTTTGTAAGTCCCAGATCGCAGCCAATTACTTTGACGACATCCTTAAGAGATTTTGTCGTGTAATCGGGGACAGACTTGTTTTCAATGCGGACGGATATGTACCAGCCATTTTGTCGCTTTCTTACTGTACACGCTTTAATGGTAAAGCCGTTGGGAATTGGGCGCGAGTTATAAAAACGCATCCAGCCTAACTTGGGTAAGTAGATTTTACTGCCTTGTATTTTTACCCCCATCACGAAAGTAAAAGAAGTAAAGTTACTGCGGTTTTTGAACTTAGGAAAGCCACGTCCCTCGAAAAAATTTTTATAGGCAGTGTCCAGTCGTTTGACGTTTTGTTGTAGAACTGTCGAATCTATCCCGGCAAACCAGGGTCTAGCTGCTTTTAATTCGGGCAACGCGGTGATTTGAATGTCGCCTGGGTTGCGTCGGGGGTTTTTGATCTTCCCCTCTTTGTCTGTTTTTCCTGTTTTCCAAGGTTCTCCCGTGGCACCGTTTTTACTGACACAACTGGTCAATGGACAGGCTTCACTTTGCGTTCTAATGTCGCAATAGTTACCTTGAATGAACTGTTGACTATATTGAGTGATTCTGTCATTAAGACACCAGTTGAAGTGACTTCGCAACATATCCACCCAATTGGACATTTTTAAGTCTTGTGTTTGATTGGGCCGCAACTTGTATACATAGTTTGTTAACAAGTTTAACTCCTTCTTTTTTGAGCTACTGTTAGTATATAGTGAAAGGCTTGCGTGCTTGTATTTTTTATATTTCTTCACCAAAGATGGTTTAATGTTTATACTTCTACTTACAAAGCCGTCCTATAAGGCGATGCACTGAGCGTAGCCGAAGTGACGGGGTTTTAGACCCATTTCTCTGATAATTATTGCTGATTATGTCAAATGCGTCCGCCCAAATACCTGAGACAACTCACACAGTTTTTTTCGGACGCACCTTACTGGGAAGATTGACAAAAATGCCCAAATAGTGATTTAAGGTGCGTCAGTCGAAATATTTGAGGCAATTCAAACAGTTTTTTCAGCCCCCGCCCAAAAACCGATACCATTCCACGTACTCCTATCGTGAATATCCAAAAATTTTAGACCAAAGTTTAATCTCCCAGATTCATCTGTGGAATAAATCTAAAATCTAAAATCTAAAATCTAAAATCTAAAATCCACTGACGTACCCTACCGGGGAGTGTCGGGGACGATCGTCCATTTCTGTCAATCTGCTTTAAGAAGCTCGCCGCGCTCGAAAAAGTCTGGCATATTCCAATATCGGCTCTAACCGCCGTTGATTTTGCTTGAGTGCCGAGATCAATTTTTCCGAAGGGCGGAACACCAGGGGAGCCGAATATTTGTTCAGCATCTCGATTTCTGGCGACTGGCTCATCAGCATCAGCCGCACGTCTTTGTCGAGTAAATAACTCAGAGACAGCAAATCTCCCATGTTCGTAAAATCGTTGCCGCGATCGCTAATTACAATTGTATCTTTAATCGATCGATTAGCTATCGCCTCTTTGTTAATAATTTTCGCAACTTCAGCATTAAAATAGCTCAAGTCTTTGCTCCACCAAGTATCAGAAAAAGCGCTGACCGTACAGGATGCTATACTTGCTGTAAAAACCAGGGCTAAAATGACTTGCCAAAACCGCTGCTGAGTTTTCACGTTACTGGCGAGCAAGTAAGCAACTGCTAGCTGCACTCCCGGAAAGCAGGAAATCAGATAGCGGCTGACGGCGGAACGTTTGCCACCTAGGATTAGATCCGGTAATGCCAGTATCAAAAAAGGTACAAAAATTGATGTTACAATAAATAGCCAAGTTGAACTGCTAGTGCGGCGGCAAATTGTGTAAAGGGCTGCCACAATTAACAGCAAAAATGGCAATCTCAGCAGATAAGTCCAACTATTATCAAACCCGAAGTCGAAGTCAAAAAATAAGGCTGTAAAGCTGAGTATCCACAATTTGACAAGATACAGCCAACCCGGAGATACTCGCGTCCAATCTGTCGTAGCTGATGCTCGTCCCAGGTTGGTTGCCAGCACGTAAATCCACGGAATATACAATATTAAAGCTGCTGTTACTGCTAAAAAGAATTGGGAATTAGTTACATGACCTCGCAATTTTGTTTTTTTGACAAACAACCAGTAAGAAATTATAAAAACTCCGTGTCCGATGAGTGTTAAACTGAAGAAAGGGTGAGTGTAGAAACCAAGGGCGATCGCCAGCGAGTAAAATACCCAATTTTTCCAACCCCGCAACCGCACTGCTCTCAGCAGCAGCCAACTGCTGCCAATAACTATGGCTGTTAGCAAACTGTACTGCCTTGCTGTCTGAGCAAACAATATGTCAAAGGGTGATAAAGCCAAAAGTGCTGTTGCTAATAACGCCGCCAAATTCGAGGCGAAAAGTTCCTGAGCTAAAGCGTACATCAAAGGCAGCGACAGCAAACTCAATATTGCTGGCAAACTGCGCGATGCTGTTAGAGAACTGCCAAATTCCTGCATCCACCAACGAGCCATGAGAAAGTATAAAGGCGGATGCTGCGGGTCTTCTAGTGCTAAAGAACGAATTGTGTCTGCTTCTGTACTTCCCGGTTTAATCCGCTGATATTTTTGCAATTCTGGTGCGGGAATAATCCGGTTTTGGAATAGTTCGTTGTCGATTTCTTGGCGGGTGAAACCAGCGGCGCGGATTGATGTGTAAGCTTCGTCGTGCCAGTACAGTTTGCGATCGATCTCAAAAAACCGAAATCCGATACCTAGTAAAATGCCGATCGCCAATAAGTTAATCAACCAGCCGGAATTTTTGGTATTAACAGATGTGTCTTGATGTGTTGTAGATCCCATGCTTGTCCTAATTGTGGCGATTACTTGTTACCAGGAAGAGCCTGGTAACACAGATCCGGAGGCTCTGCCTCCAATTTTAATGTAAGCTTTTCGAGGCAGAGCCTCGCTTACATCGGTTCCCAGACAGAGCCTGGGAACCAGTTAAATATCTTCTACATCTTGGGCATTCTGAAGGCGGGAGCAGGCTGAACCACCCCAAAATCAACAATCTTCAACCAAATGCTCCCAGAACCTCCAGACCCCAAAAATAACTGCTAACATACGTGTTGTACAGTTAATCAACAAGCTCCGCAAGGGGTCTACCCGCGTACCGCAAATGCCAAAAAAAGAAGCGTCTATAAAAACTTCCACTGAAAACTCAGAAAAGCAAAAAGCTCTAACTTCCGTACTTTCCCAAATCGAGCGCAGCTTTGGCAAAGGGGCGATCGTCAGATTGGGAGACTCCACTCGCATGAGGGTAGAAACCATTCCCACCGGAGCCCTGACACTGGACATTGCTTTGGGCGGCGGTTTGCCAAAAGGTCGAGTTATTGAAATTTACGGCCCGGAAAGTTCCGGTAAAACCACTCTAGCCCTCCACGCGATCGCCGAAGTCCAAAAATCCGGCGGTATCGCAGCCTTCGTCGATGCCGAACACGCCCTCGATCCCACCTACGCCTCAGCTTTAGGCGTGGATATTGAAAATCTCTTAGTTTCCCAGCCGGATACCGGCGAAATGGCCCTAGAAATAGTCGATCAACTCGTCCGTTCCGTCGCCGTCGATATCGTAGTAATTGACTCCGTAGCCGCCCTAGTCCCCCGCGCCGAAATCGAAGGCGACATGGGCGACTCCCACATGGGTTTGCAAGCGCGCTTGATGAGCCAAGCTTTGCGGAAAATCACCGGCAACATCGGCAAATCTGGCTGTACCGTCATTTTCCTCAACCAATTGCGGCAGAAAATCGGCATAACTTATGGCAACCCGGAAACAACAACCGGCGGTAACGCACTCAAGTTCTACGCCAGCGTCCGGCTTGACATTCGCCGCATTCAAAGCTTGAAAAAAGGTACAGAAGAATACGGCAACCGCACGAAAGTTAAAGTTGCTAAAAATAAAGTTGCTCCGCCTTTCCGTATTGCCGAATTTGACATTGTATTTGGCAAAGGCATTTCTACTTTAGGCTGTCTGACTGACTTGGCCGACGAAATGGGAGTAATTCTGAAAAAAGGTTCTTGGTATAGCTACAACGGAGAGAACATAGCTCAAGGACGAGACAAAGTGATCCAGCACATGGAGAAAAACATCGATTTCAAAAATGAAATTGAGGAGCTAGTTAAAAAGAAACTTGAGACTGGTGCTCTGGTTTCTGCTAATTCTGTCGCTCCTATTGAGGTAGATGATGTAGATGATGTAGATGATGTAGATGATGTAGATGATGTAGATGATGTAGAAGTTTTGGACGAAGAAATCTAAGTTTTTTAGTCCTCAATTGTTACTCGTTTACTGCTTGTTTACTCGTTTTACTCGTTACTTTCGCAAAGAACGAAAGTAACGCTCAACAGCGACAAGCGAGCCTCGAATTTAATTTTCGCTCGGCTTCGGCTCGCTTGTCGCTTAAATGGGTTAAGAGGCACAGCCAGTCAACCAGTAAACCAGTAATACCAATTTTTTATGAGGTTGCATAGAATCCGATCCCCCCTAACCCCCCTTAGTAAGCAGGGTGGATTAATTGTCCCCAAGTAAATTATAATAGTCGAGCGCGAGCGGATCGAGTCCGCTC
>NZ_JAUBPB010000152.1:0-1962 GCF_036700545.1 Microcoleus sp. SVA1B4 | reverse complement strand
CTGAAGTTCCCCCATTGACAAAAGGCGTGGGAGTATGTAGGGCAAACCTTTGGAGGATTTTGACTCCGGTTTTACTGGGTACAAATCAGAGAAACGCCGAGTAAATCCAAAGCTTTTTGTTGCACAATTGTTGGTTGAGTAATCTTATCGAAAACCCAACTAGCACCCTCCATAGTTGCCAGAATTTCATTGTGGGCGATCGTACCCAAATCTGCGAGTATTGTTTGGAAGCTATGTACTGGCAAATTATCGGCAGTTCGCTTGGTTCTCGCCTTGGCACGAGTGCGATCGCTCTTGGCGGCTTTCACCACTGATTCTTGCTGTTGGTGAGCCGATTCCCAATCGTCCTCATCAAATAGCATCGGAGCCAACAGAGAACGCATTTGCCATTCTACATAATAGGCTAACATACATAAAAATACGTGAGCCTTAACTCGATCGCCCAGGCGGTGGTAAATCGGTCGCACCTTTAAATCGACAGTCTTAAAACTCCGAAAAGCTTGTTCTACTTGGGACAGGCTTTTATAAGCTCTCACCGTTTCTGTTGGCGATAAAACTTCTGACTCGACTGAAGTCCGAATCACGTACAAACCGTCAAGAGCTGCTTCGTTTTCAATACTTTGCGTGTTTCTTTCGTAGCAGAAGCTGTTCTCTTGAAAATCAAGTTTGAAATGCTTGGCAACTTTGTAACGATTCACCACTTTTCCCACTTTGAGAGCAATATTTGATGCCCCTTTTAAACGTCGCTTCTCTCTAGTTGTCGCAGCAGCGATTTTGGCTAATTCTTTTTCGGTGGCTTGCAACAATTCCTCTCTGGTTTTGGCTCGTTCTGCTGCCAGCATCGGATTGCGACAGGCGATTAAGCGTTCTCCCGGATACTCAGATGACGATATTTCAGCGATATTTTTTTCATCAAATAAAGAGAGTTGAATCGATTCTTGCTCGACGAGGGTGCGGATTTGTACCGAACGCAGCGCGCTAATCCAATCGAAAGCGCGATCGTTAGCTTGAAAATGTTGTTGAATTGTAGTTGAAGAGATAATACCTCGATCGCCCACCCAAATTATTTTAGCAATCCCAAATCTTTCTTTGAGTTTGGTAATTTGATTGGTGAGCGTTGTCGGGTCAGCAGTATTGCCTTCAAATACTTCGATCGCGATCGGACAGCCAGAAGCATCGCACATTAATCCGAATACGATTTGCAATTTACCTCTTTTGCCATCCCGATTGTAACCGTACCGGGCTAGGGGGCAAGTTTTGCCCTCAAAATAGCTGCTCGATACATCATACAGTACCAATGTTGATGATGCCAGATGAAGAGAGGCCAAATTATTTTCGATCGATTCTTGTCTGGATAAGAGCCAATCCATTGCCAAATATAGTTCATCTTCATCGGCACCCTCAATGCCGTATATTTTGCCAATACTCGAAAAACAAGTTTCTTCGTTGAATCCTCTCGCGGTGGCGAGTTTCGAGCGCGGGTCGATAATTCTGGCAATTATCATCGCCAATACCAATCTTCTGTTGCGACTATTTTCGGAACTAATTAAGTTGTGTAAGCCAGTGTTTTTCAGGCAGCCCAATACTGCTGCTACGTGGCCGTGTGGGCGCGAACGGGTGATTTTAAAAGAATCAGGCAAAGAAGCGATCGTTACGCCACCTTTTAACAAGGCTTGCAGTCCATCTATGGCATGGTCGGGCAATTTAGACAAGTTTGCCAGAGTGCGTTTCCGTACTTTTGAACCTTCGCGGTAGGACTCGCGAAGTAATACGGCCGGCGGAGAATTTCTGTTTGGAACACGTTCGATATACATGACTACAATTATACCGCGAGCGCTGACTAAAGAGTCTAAAGAAATCCTTAAATTACATGGGTACACGCTTGGGGGTAAAAAGGCGATCGTTCCTTGTAGTGCAAGGGTTTGTGAGATTTGAACATTCCCCCTACTGGGGGAACTTCAG
>NZ_JAUBPB010000034.1:0-65231 GCF_036700545.1 Microcoleus sp. SVA1B4 | reverse complement strand
CGTCCAAAAAGGACGGGCGGGACGCCCATCCCACAATAACAATTAAAATTGTAAGTTATTTAATTCGCGATCCTAAGTTCTCGTGCAAGCTACAATTGCAGACTGCGGGCGCGATCGCACTTTATCTGCACCCGCTACCACTAAAACCCCGCAAATCGCGCCCGCAGTGCGACAGAATCGGGATTTGCGGGTTCGCGCAGTACGATCGGGCGCTCGGCCATTTTAGATTTTAGATTTTAGATTTTAGATTTGCCATGACTGATGACGATCGGCGTAATGTAAAAATCAAAGTATAACCCTTTTATTTGCCACTCCCCTCATGCCTTTGCCGCGCCTGTTAACCTTAATTGCTGCTTTCTGCCTCGCCCTGGGGCTGATTATTGGGCTGGTGAGTTCCTTAACAGGGCTTTACAGTCAAGTTGCGTGGTCTGCTTCTCCGCTGCTGGCTAATTTGCTGATTTTCCTGATAATTGTACTTTTGGGAACCCTAATTTTTGCGCTGGTTTACTATTTTAGGCTGCTGCAACGCCCCCAGAAAGTTAAGGGAAAACGGCCGATTACTCCGAAGATTCCTGTTGTGAAAAGTGAAGCTGCTTCGGAAAATCTTAAAGCAATTCGGCAACAAGTCGATCGCATTCAAGATGAAGTAGCGCGGCAAGCTTTGCTGTTGAGAGCCCGCGAAATTGAAGCTAGCATGGCGAGGGGCAGCGTTCGAGTAGTTGTTTTCGGCACCGGTTCTGCGGGCAAAACTTCCGCTGTGAATGCGCTGGTGGGGCGGATGGCGGGACAGGTGGGCGCGCCGATGGGAACTACCGAAGTTGGGGAAACTTACACTCTGAAATTGAAAGGAATCGATCGAGAATTAGCAATTACTGATACCCCTGGCATCTTGGAAGCGGGAGTTGCGGGAACTTACAGAGAGGAATTGGCGAGGCAGTTGGCGGCGAGGGCAGATTTGATCTTATTTGTTTTAGACGGCGATTTACGCAAATCCGAGTACGAACCGCTGCGGACTTTGGCGGAAATTGGCAAAAGGTCGATCGTGGTTTTTAATAAAGTTGACCTTTATCCCGACACCGACAGAGATGAAATTCTCGATCAACTGCGGCAGCGAGTCAAAGGTTTTGTATCAGCAATGGATGTAGTAGCAATTAGCGCCAATCCGCAAAAAGTTGTACTAGAAGACGGCACAATTTTTCAGCCATACCCGGATATTATGCCATTAATTCGGCGCGTCGCTGCGATTTTGCGAGCCGAAGGTGAAGACTTAATTGCGGACAATATTTTGCTGCAATCTCAGCACTTAGGAGACCAAGCGCGCAAGTTAATTGATGCTCAAAGAAGGCGGCAAGCTGATAAGGCAGTAGAGCGATTTCAGTGGATCGGAGCCGGAGTAATTGCCGTAACGCCTTTGCCTGTTGTGGATTTGTTAGCGACAGCAGCAGTTAACGCTCAAATGGTAGTAGAAATTGCCAAAATTTACGGCTGCGAATTAAATATCGATCGCGCGAAAGAATTGGCATTGTCTCTAGCAAAAACCCTAGCAAGTTTGGGAATAGTTGAAGGGGTAATTCAAGTAGTGTCAAGGGCGCTGCAATTAAGCGTAGCGGGGTTTGTACTTGGCAAAGCAATTCAAGCAGTTAGTGCGGCTTATTTAACTAGAATTGCTGGTAAAAGTTTTATTGAATATTTCCGCCATGACCAAGATTGGGGCGATGGTGGCATCGCCGAAGTTGTACAAAGGCAGTTTCAGTTAAATAGGAAGGACGAGTTTGTCAAAGCATTTGTCAAAGATGCGATCGCCCGCGTTGTCGAACCTCTGAACATTTATCAGCAGGAATCGGAACCTGAATTAGAAATGTCAGCCGAATTGGAAGCAGAACCTTTGTATCAGCCACCACAACAAGACGATTGGGAAACTTACAGCAACAAACGAAACGATGACTGGTAATGGGCAAAACAGGGAATTGGGCAAACAGGGAATTGAGAATTGGGTAATTACGATCGTTCAATGAGATGTTCCCTGAGTATGCTTTGTTGAATTTTATTAAGAAATTTTACAATAATTTTACACATGGGGGAGACTCCGGGGGGAGCAAGTCAAACCGAGCGATCGGATGGAACACAATTTTGATAAGATTGAAGATTGACAACAAAATTTGCTATTGTGCGTCCGGGTAAAAACAATGAGCGATCGACCAATTATTCTCGGTATTGTCGGAGACAGCGCAGCGGGCAAAACCACCCTGACGCGGGGAATTGCCCAAGTATTGGGGCCAGAAAATGTCACTGTGATTTGCACTGACGACTATCATCGCTACGACAGAAAGCAGCGGGCCGAAATCGGAATCACAGCATTGCATCCCGACTGCAATCACCTCGATATCATGCAGCAGCACCTCAGCCTGCTGCGTACCGGACAAGCAATTCTCAAACCCATCTACAACCACACGACAGGTACATTTGACCCGCCGGAATACATCAAGCCCAGCAAATTTGTCATAGTTGAAGGTTTGCTGGGTTACGCAACCCGAACAATCCGCGATTCTTACGACGTAAAAGTGTATCTTGCTCCTCCCGAAGAGTTGCGAACTCAGTGGAAAGTTAAGCGCGATGTCATGAAGCGCGGTTATACTGAAGAACAGGTGCTTGCAGAAATAAAAAAACGGGAACCAGACTCTGAAGACTTCATTCGTCCTCAGCGCAAATCGGCCGACGTTGTAGTTAGTTTTTACCCGCCCGAAGCGGAAAATGAATCAAATTTGAGCGTCCGTTTAGTGCTCAGACCGACAATTCCTCACCCTGATTTTACTGAAATTTTAGGTCGAGGCAGCGAGAGTTTTAAACCTGCAATTCGCTTGGGACTCGATCGGGATATGGGCAAACCAGTGGACGTTTTGGAAGTAGACTCCCACGCTACCAGCGAGCAAGTAAACGAACTGGAAATGATGTTGTGCGGCGAGTTGCCGCACCTGCGGGGATTTTGTTCCGCCCAAGGCAACCCGGAAATTGGCAAACTGATCGGCACAACTGGCGAAGTTTTGCAAAGTTACCCGCTAGCTTTGACGCAGTTGCTGGTTGCATATCACATGATGAAAGCAATTCATGTGTATTAGTTAGTTGGCAGTTAGCAGTTGTTGGTTGTTAGTTGTTATTGCAATGATTAATAACCAATAACTAATGTACTCGCAAAGTCTGGTTAACAGTGCCTAATTGCTGAAGTGGCATGGAGACTGGCAACTGACTTTGAGGTGCGGGCACCATTTCGCCTCGGAAGTCAAGGAGGGTAACAAGGAGCAGGTAGGCAACTGCTAAAACTATAGAAATCACTCCAGTGATAATAGCAACAAGTTTTGAACGTTCCATATTGAGAAAATTTTAACTACAGCTAATATTAGTTTAACATTAAAAAGAGCAATTATTACTTAACTTATGCAATAGAATATAATCAGGTGCTAGTTATTTCTCTGACAAAAATGGAACCTCTTATAGATGCGCCAAATCCCACCGAGATGCCCAGAGCTACCCCAGTGGTGGAAACATTTAATCTGGGGAAGTTCTACCGTACTGGCTTCTGGATGAATGAAAAAATTGAATCGCTCAAAAATTGCACTCTGACTATCTCTGAGGGGGAAACTTTTGGGTTGTTAGGGCAAAATGGAGCGGGGAAAACTACGCTGCTGAAAACTTTGCTGGGTATAGTGCGGCCCACTTCTGGCCGGGCGCTGCTGTTGGGGAGGCCTTTGGGCGATCGCACTGTGAAGCAGCGAGTCGGCTATTTGCCAGAAAATCCCTATTTTTACGATTATCTCACGGGCTGGGAATTCTTGCAATTTGCGGCGGGGTTATTTCAAATTCCCACCTCGATTCAGCGACAGCGAATTCCCAATTTGCTAGACTTAGTTGGGCTATCTCAATCGGCGGCAATTAAAAAACAGTTGCGCCAGTATTCTAAGGGAATGCTGCAACGGATCGGCATGGCTCAAGCTTTGATTAACAATCCAGATGTGGTATTTTTAGATGAGCCGATGTCTGGTTTAGATCCGATGGGACGCTATCAGATGCGGGAGATAATTTTATCGCTGAAAAATCAAGGAAAAACAATTTTTTTTAATTCGCATATATTGTCGGATGTGGAGAAGATTTGCGATCGAGTGGCAATTTTGGCTAAGGGTGAATTAATCTGCATGGGTGCGATCGATGAACTTTTGGGTAATACTGAAACTTACCGGGTTGAAGGTAGGGGAGGCCACTTGAATATCCTGCAAAAGTGGATACCGGATATGGAAGTTGATAATGATTTGTGGTACGGTCATTTGCAGGGCGATCCGAAGGAGTTTATTTCTAGTCTGAGCGGTACGGGAGGGCAGTTAATTGGGATGAATTTGGCTAAGCCTAGTTTGGAAGAGTTTTTTATGCAGCAACTGCAAGAAAGAGGGATTTATTCTAGTGGTTGAAGTATCTTAAAAGACGTAGATTGGGATTGATGGTGCCGCCGGGGCGGGTTTACGAGATTGCGGGTTGTGGGCAATTATTATTGGTGAACCCGCCCCTTGTATCTACAAGATTTAATATCAAATCCGTTAGCATCGGAATAGTAAATGCGAGTCAACAGTCAACAGTCAACATCAAACGGAAATGATATTATTTGTGCGTTCATTCAACCCGATCGCCCTAATGCAAATTTGTTAACTTGGCTAAAACGGTGGCGAAGAGAGCGGGTTCGATCGGCTTTGTTAAGTGTTCGTTGTAACTCACATCTTGCACCATTCTCAATTACTTGTCTAGGAACAGGCTTTCTGGCCTGTTCCACAAAGAGTGAATTTTCTTGTGGAACAGGCCAGAAAGCCTGTTAAGCGAGAATGGTGCAAGATGTGAGTTGTAACCAGCGGCGATCGCCCGATCGCGGTCTTGTTCGCTAGCATAAGCTGTCAGCGCCACGGCCGGCAAGCGCTTGATGTTGTCGGATGCGGACGATCGCACTTTGCGGATCAGCGAGTAGCCGTCCTCAATCGGCATAGCGATATCACGGACTAAAATATCCGGCGGCGACTCCTCTCAACTGCCCCTTCTTACTCCGAGGCTGTTTGAGTGGCAGTGTCACCGTAAATGTCGCACCCTGGTCTTTACCGGGACTTTCCGCAGTCACAGTACCCCCGTGGAGTTGCACCAAGTGCTCGACGATCGCCAATCCCAGTCCCAAACCGCTGTCAGCCTTAGTTTTCGAGGCGTCTGCTTGTCGGAAGCGATCGAACACGTAGGGCAGAAACTCAGCAGGAATGCCCTTTCCGGTATCGCTGACAGTAATTTGCACGTAATTGGGTGATGAAGAATCGCTAACAGCCACCGCAGACAAGCGCACTTGCACATTTCCCCCCGAAGGCGTAAACTTCACGGCGTTACTCAGCAAATTCCACACTACCTGCTGCAACCTCTGGGCGTCGCCCCACATCAAGCTGACTGCGGGGTCAAGTTCTAACGAAATGGTGACAGACTTGGCCTCGGCTGCCAAACGAACTGAATTATGAGCCGCCTCGATCGTCCTTACCATGTAGAACCAGCCGGGTTTCAGAACCAGTTTGCCTTGAATAATCCGGGAAACATCGAGCAAATCTTCCACTAGCTGGATCTGCACCTTCGACTGACGCTCAATGGCTTCCAAACCCGAAGCTAATTTATCTTGGTTGTTGGGGTGGGCGCGCAGGATCTGTGCCCACCCCTGAATCACATTTAAAGGCGTTCGCAATTCGTGGGAAAGAGAGTCTAGAAACTCGTCTTTCCGGCGACTGATAGCTTCTGCTTCCGCCCGCGCGGCTTGTTCGCGCTCGAGCAACTGAGCACGTTGGGCCTCGACTTGCTTGCGATCGCTGATGTCGGCGATGATTGACATACAGTTGATATTGCCGTTGCTGTCGCGGACTGGAGTTGCCCACAAACTGATGTCTAGCGAGCTGCCGTCTTTCCTTTGGCGGTGGGTTTCCATGCCCGCGATCGCCTTTCCAGCGCGAATTTTTTTCAAATTAGCCGTGAATTCTTCCCGCTTGTCTGCGGGAAGGCAGGGCACAAATTGACCTACCGCTTCTGATTCATTCCAGCCAAAAATCCTCTCGGCTGCTGGGTTCCACATTTTCACAGTGCCGTCGTCGCAGTCCAAAACGGTAATTGCTAGGGGACAAGCCTGAATCAAGGCTTCTAAAGTTTGATGGATGTGCGATCGCGCTGCTTCTGCTTCTTTGCGATCGCTGATATCGACGTTCACCCCGATCATCCGCCAAGGCAAACCCCGATCGTCCTCAAACACCTTAGCCCTGCAAGCAATCCAGCCCACGCTTTTGTCCGGGCGGCAAATGCGGAACTCTATGTTTAATTCCTCCCCGGAAGCCCCCGCAGCTTGCACCTGCTGTTCGGTAACAGTGCGATCGTCTGGATGCACCATTTGGGCCCAACTTTGATAGCTGTCTAAACTGCCGACAGGCAGCCCGTACAAAGCCTCTAACTCCGGCGTACAGGCGACCTCGCAGGTTTGGATGTTCAATTCAAAAGTTCCGATTTTGCCTGCTTGCTGAGCGATTTGCAGCCGTTCTTGATTGTGTTTGAGTTCTGCTTCCACCCGCGATATCTCGGTCAAGTCGATGTAGAATGTGACGATCGTCTCTGGTTCGCGATCGTCCGGGGACAGAGTGGTTCCGCCCATCAGAATCGGCACGCGACTGCCATCTTTGCGGATGTACTCTTTCTTGAAAGGAGTTGCGACTCCCTGAACCCGCAGTTCCCCGGCCGCTAAGGCGTCGAGATGCAGGTATTCGGGGGGGGTCATTCTGTCCCAACGCATTTTACCGGAGAGCAAGTCTGAGCGGGTGTAGCCGACCATGTTGAGCAGGGATTGGTTGGCGTAGGCGATGCGGCCGCTAAAATCGCCGATCGCAACTCCGAAAATATTTGACTCGAACAGCCGCCGGAATATGGCTTCGCTTTGCTGCATTACCCGTTTTGCTTGGTTGCGATCGGTAATTTCGGCAATCACGGTGCTGACTCCCAGGAGTGTTCCTGATTGATCGCTCACTGGGTAAAAGCTGATTTGCCAATCCCGTAAAACTCCCGGCTGTTGCTTGGTTTCTGCCTTAATTTCCAAGTCGAGCACGGGGGTTTGTGTCGCCAGCACTTGGCGGTAAATTCGCTCTACAATATCGGCCATTTCGGGAATTACCTCTCTAACGGTGCGCCCGATGTGTTCTGGGATCGATCGCCCGTTGATCGCAGCGAGGCATTCGTTCAGGCGGATGTAGCGCAAATTTGTATCGACAAAGCACAGCCCGACTGGTGTGGTTTTGTAAACTAAGTCGAGTTCTGCTAGTTGGCGGCGAATGCGTATTTCGTTTTCTCGAAGTTGATTTTGGGCTTGTTTGCGATCGGTGATATCTAGTACGAAGAATGCTCCTTTGTCTGTGCATCCTTGGAAGTTTCCGCCGCCGACTAAAACTGGGAACCGCGTGCCGTCTTTGCGGATGTATTCTTTTTCAAAAGGCGCGCAACTTCCTGATGCTTCGACTTGCGCGAGGGCGATGCGATCGAGTTCTATATATTCCGGCGCCGTGAGTTCCCTCCAGTGAATCTGTCCCGAAACTAAGTCTTCCCTCGTATATCCAATCATTTCCAGCAAGGCGTCGTTAGCGTCAGTAACTTCCCCGTTGCCATCCCAGAAACCGATGCCTATCATGTTAGATTCTACCACACTGCGGAAGCGCATTTCGCTTTCCCGCAAAGCTAATTCTGTTTGTTTTGCTGCGGTAATATCTGTGATAATTAGGCCAACTCCGATTATTTCTCCCCTTTCATTTTTCACTGGGTAGTAGTTGGCTACCCAGTAGCCGAAATATCCTGGTTTTCCATCAGGTTCGCCGCTAAATTCTATGTTTAAAACAGGCTGACCGGTGTCTAAAACTTGCTGAATAATCGGGGCAAATTTGGCGGCGGATTCTGGCAACAATTGCCGGAAATCTTGGCCGATATGCTGTTCGGCGGGCAAACCGTGGAGTTCTGCTAAGACTTTATTGATACGGATGAAGCGCATTTCGCGATCCAGAAAGCAAATGGCTAGGGGAGATGCTTCTAACAGCGCGTCAATTAAGGCAAAGGATTGCGATGTTTGAGATAGTGCTTGTTGCGCTTCTGCGTAAAGTCTGGCGTTGTCTAGGGCGATCGCCACGCGGTATGCTAGGTCTTCTAGCATTGCCATGTCTTCTGCATTGTAGCGGCGGCCAAACTTTGAGGTAAAGCAAGTGATGGAACCCATTACCCGCCCGCGAGCTCTCAGCGGTACGCAAGCGTGAGATCCGATATTGAGCGATCGAAGTATTTCCAATTCTGCTGCATTTTCGGCTCCTGCTGCTAAAATCTCCTCATCCACTTCGGCAATTAGTTCGGATTTGCCGCAGCGGATTACCAGCGGATAGCCGTTAACAGCATTTTCGGCGATCGAACTGCGGATGCTGAAGTTATTAATAGTCTCAACTGTGGAGGGTTCTGCGTGAGCCACAGCGACTAGACGCACTTTTGACCCCGTTTCGGTCAAATGAATGCAGCACCCATCCGCGATCGAATTTATTGCTAATTCGGCTACCTTTTGCAGCACCGTTTCCCCGTCAAACGCATCAGCCAGCATTTTGCTGACTTCTGCTAAAAATGCCGAGCGCTGCTGTTCTATTTCCGCTTTTTCCCTTGCTGTTTGCTCAATTGTTAACTGCAATCTTTGAGTTTCTGCAAGTTTTATTTCTGTGATATCGCGGGCGACAATTAAGGCTGATTCTGGTACGCCATTTTTGTCAAATTCTGGAACTACGCGGGATTGATAACTTCGGATGCCGTTGATTGAGAAAGCCTGAAACTCGACAATTTCTTCTCTACCTGTTTCTAACACTTTGTGCAGGGTTTCATCCCACATCTGGCACTGTTCCGGCGGTATTCCTATTTCTTGACTGGTTTTACCAAGGAAGAATGAAATTGGTTTTCCTTGGCTTCTTTCAACGGCTTGATTGACATAAATATAACGCAGCTCTTTGTCCGTGCGGATAATTATATCTGGCGTATTTTCTAGCAGTGTTCTCAGTTGCTGTTCGCTATTTGCCAAAGCTGCTTGCGCTTGTTGTCTTTCCGTGACATCTCTCACCGTACCCACGTATCCGATGAGTTCGCCGGAGTCGGAAAACATCGGCGAGGAACAAACGTTAATCCAGCGCACAATCCCCTCTGGTGTTTGCAGGCGATACTCGATCGCATATTCCCCACCTTGCCGAGTATAATCCAGCCATCGGCTCAATACGCGATCGCTGTCTTCCGGGTGAATGCACTTCTCCCAACCGTCTCCTAAAAGTTCTGTCAAACTCAAGCCGCAAATAGCCTGACAGCGTGGGTTTGCATAGGTGTAGCGCCCCTGGGAATCGGCCATAAAAATGCCGACAGGCGAACAGGAACTTAAACAGCGAAATCGTTCTTCTTGAGCTTGCAGCGCTTCTTTAGCTACTGTCAGTTCTGCTGTGCGTTCTTTGACGCGAGTTTCTAGGTTAGTGTAGGATAATGCTAGGGCTATTTCTGCTTCTTTGCGATCGGTAATATCAATACCAGTTCCTATCACATATTCTACCAAACCATCGCCATCTATGGTCACAGTATTCGACCAAGAAATTAAGCGCTTGTCCCCATTTTTAGTGCGCCAATAATTTTGATACTCGCTGTTAAAGTTTTCGACATTGAGCTTGGTAAAAACAGTTTTAACTGGCTCTACTTCTTCGGAGATTAAGAACACATCCCAAACACATTTATTGAGCACTTCTGCTGTCGAGTAGCCTGTAATTTTTTCGCAAGCTTGGTTAAAGCGCACAATCCGTCCTTGGTTGTCTAGGACTACAATTAAGCAAGCCGTCGTGTCAATTACTTTGGAAATAATATTACGTTCAATTTCTAGTTCTGGTTCTGCGAACTTTAAGCCAGCATACCAAGCGATAACCGCAGCGGCAAAAAGTAAGATTGCAGGAACTTCCTCGAATAAAAAAAGTAACAGAGTTGTCAGCAGTAAAGCCGTGCCGGCACTAAATGTAGCAATACTGTAAGATTTAATGGGTAAGGGCAAGACCTGAAACCGACTCATTTTGGTTGACCTGTAGCGATGGCGCGATAGCACTATTGCTGATGTCGATGAAACAACTTAGTTAAAACTTAGTTAAAACTAAGTATTTATTTTTTCTATACAAAACCACATTTGTCGGCTCTTTGCCATCTTCCCAGAGACAGATTGGCTGCGGGATTGCTGCTGAAGCAACTGCTATCATAGATCAAGGGACAAATGAGATTATCTAATTTCTGGGAGCAATAAGCGAGTGAATCACAAGCTGGCCAAAATTATCGGATTATTTTTCGCAGCCGCCACCCTCTTTGGATTTGTCGGTTATGCGCTGCAAAATCCCAACTTCGCCAGCAGCTCAGCGATATCGATCGGCTTCCCCAATCTTACCACCGCGGCCGTCGGGGCGATCGACAACAAACGATCCCAAATCTATCTCAACGGAAATTGGCAATTTGTCCCCGCAGTTGGCAACCCCCAAAACCCCCCCGTCTCGCCAAATTGGGGCTCCATCCAAGTACCCGGAGACTGGCAAAAAGAAAACAACGAATCCGTACCCGGAATCATCACTCGCGGCAGCGGCAAAGATTGGGAAAACTTCAACAGTAAACAACTATCAAAAGCTTGGTATCAGAGAAAAATAGACATTCCCGGCGACTGGACAAACCGCCGAATTTTTCTCGACTTAGCCAGAGTTAGCACCGATGCAGTCATCTTTGTCAACGGCATTAACTGCGGTCAAATCCCCTGGCCCTACGGCACTATTGAAATTACCAAAGCAGCAAAACCAGGTCAAAACACCCTATCTATTTTAGTCGTGGCAGTATCCGATGAAAAGGAAAAAGCCGTCATCATGGGCCCCACAGAAATCTACACAGAAAAATCCCAGTTGCAATCGCGGGGAATCATCGGCGAGGTACGGCTTCTGAGCCTTCCCCCAGGCCCGCTAATTAGGGACGTATTCGTCCAAACTTCCACCCGAAAAAAGCAAGTTAAATTAGATATTGAACTCAAAGACGTTGCCCAAAGCGGTCAAGTAGAAATAATAGCGCAAATGCTCGACGAAAAAGGCAAACTAGAACAAAAATTTACAGGCACTGCCAACGTTAAAGCTAAACCTATTCAAACCCTACAAGTTCAGTGGAATTGGCAAAATCCCCGTCTTTGGGATGTCGGGGAACCAAACCTTTACACCCTACAATTAGAAGTAAAAGGCAGCGGCATTGACACGCAATACGACCAACCTTTTGGCTTCCGCGAATTTTGGATAGAAGGGCGCAAATTTTTCTTAAACGGAACTGAATTTCGGCTGCGACCAAACTTGCACTCCGATACTTGGCAAGGCGGGACAGTAGAAGTTGCTGACAGCCTAATTGATGGCTACGTAAAAGCAGGTTTTAACATAACAGAAATGTGGCCTTGGAATCACGACGAACGGGGTAGATGGCACTTCCGAGAGTTATTTTCCGAAAGAGCAGACCTCAAAGGTTTTCCCATTATGGCTCCCGCTTTAGACATTAGTCCTATCGCTTGGAACGGCAAGTGGAAGAACCCCCTGTGGAAAAACCGCTGGAAAGACCGAATGGTGACTGAAATGCGCCGTTACCGCAATCATCCATCAGTATTAATGTGGGCGACAAGTCCTAATTTTTTCGGCAACGCTGACGATTTAAATCCCCGTCGCATCGGCAAAAGCAAAGTAGAAGGAACTCTCAGTCCCTCGGAAAACCAGCGTTTGCGGGTCAACACTCCCCTAGGAAATGACGCTTTAGCGACGATTAAATCTGCCGACCGAACCAGACCTGTGATGGTACACCAAGGCGCACACTTCGGCGATGTTTATGCGCTGAATTCTTATTTAAATCTGATTCCCTTGCAAGAACGAGAAGAGTGGATTTCTGAGTGGAGCAAAACCGGGGAAAGGCCCTACATGGCAGTCGAGTTTGGGACTCCTCTGCACGCAACGATGATGCGGGCCCGCAAAGGTTTTGGTCAGGCAATTGTCAGCGAACCTTGGATGACTGAGTTTGCGGCAATTTATTTTGGCAAGCAGGCTTACGAGTTGGAAACTGCCGCTTATAAATCTAAAATTCGCGAGCAGTTTATCAATGGTCAGGAGTATCAAAACTGGCATATTAAAAAAGAGTTGGATTTTGCACCCGCTTTTCAAAAGTTGCAGCAGTTATTCAGTACAAATACTTGGCGGAGTTGGCGGACTTTTGGAATGTCTGGGGGGATGATTCCTTGGAATGACGGACATGGTTGGGAACTTTCCGAAGCTGGCAGAAAAAAGGTGGATATTGGGGCATTTAAACCTGGTCGCCGGGGAGTTTATTTGAAGCAAGTATCGAATAATCTTTTGAATTATTACCAGCCCGAAGCTTTCACTGTTCATCCTGGGGGCGAGGCAATTATGAATAATAATAGCTCGACTTTGGCTTGGATTGCTGGTGCTAGCCCGGTTTTTACTGCGAAAGATCACAATTTGTTTGTGGGCGGAAAACTGGCCAAGCAAGTAGTGTTAATTAACGATACGCGGACGGCGCAAGAATTTTCGTTTAATTGGCGGGTTTTGGTGGGGGGGAAAGAAGTAAAAAAAGGCGAGAGACAAGGCCGGATTGAGGCGGCAGGAACGCTGTTTTTCCCAATAGACGTAAATTTGCCAAATACCATTTCTAGCAAGGCTGACGGCGAAATTCGCTTGACTGCGCGAGTGGGCGATCGATCGCATTCTGATACATTTGCTTTCCGCGTTTTTCCCAAGCAAGCCAAAAGCAAGGATACGCTGACAATCTTCGACCCAGCAGGCAAAACATCGGCCATGTTAAAACAGTTAGGTCATCAGCTTGTACCGTGGAATGGTTCGCAAGTTTCATCGTTATTAATTATCGGTAGGGAAGCATTTTCTAGCGGGGAAAATTGGCCGGGAAGTTTAGAAAGTTTTGTGCGAAACGGCGGCAAAGCAATTGTGTTTCCTCAACGCAGGGAATGGCTGGAAAATACAGGTTTCCGAGTTGCTGCCCACGTCAGCCGCCGCGCTTATCCAGTTGACAGCAACCATCCCGCAATTAGCGGTTTAGACAGTGAAGATTTGCGGGATTGGGCGGGGGAAAGCACGCTGCTGGAAGCTTATCCAGATACGATTCAAACTGGCCCTAATTTGAGTCCGGCAAATAAACCTTGGTACGGCTGGCGTTGGGGAAATCGCGGCGGTGTCAGTAGCGCTTCTATTGAGAAACCGCACCGCAGCGGTTGGCGCCCCATTTTGGAATCAGAGTTTGATTTAGCTTATTCGCCGCTGATGGAATTGGATTACGGAAAAGGGCGACTGATTTTAAACGAGTTGGATTTGGAAGACCATTATTCTGTAGATGCTGGGGCGGCGCAGTTAGTGCAACAAATTGTGAGTTACGGGATGAATTCTCCGGTACTTGGAAAGCCGGATCAAGTGGTTTTAATAGGGGGAGATGGAGATGCCCAAAAGTTGGACAGTTTGGGGGTAATTTATCAGCGCGCTAGTTCGCTTTCTAATGATGTTGGTTTGGTGATTGTGGGGAAAGAAGCGAATCTGAAAGATGCAGATTTGCGCGGTTATTTGAATGCTGGCGGGAAGGCGTTTTTCTTGCCGCGTCAAGTGCCTGCTGCGGGTTTGGGTGTGGTTTTGCAGCAAGCGCAGGATTTCGGAGGTTCGCTGGCGGTTCCGAGTTGGGATGAGGTGAAGGGGGTTAGCAGTTCAGATTTGCGATCGCGCTCTTTTTATGATACTTGGTTGATTAAGTCTGGGGGAGATATCGGCGCTGACGGTTTGTTAAGTCGGGTAAAAGTTGGCAAGGGTGTGGCGATTTTTTCTCAGATTGAACCTGACAGTTTGAATGCTGATACTAAGACTTATTTGCGTTTTACTCGCTGGCGGCAAACCAGGGCAAATGCTCAGATTTTGGCTAATTTAGGGGCTAGTTTTAAGGCGGATGGATCTGTGTTTAACGGTTCGAGTCGGGAGTTTTATCACTGGGATTACAGAACGGATTTTGAGAATGGGGACGATCCTTATCGGTATTATCGATGGTAGGATTTTTTAACCGCAGATGAATGCGGATTAACGCGGATGTTATGGAGGGTATTACAGGTCAAAGTGACGGCGGAAGCGGGGGTCTAGTTTGTCGGTTTTCTTTTGGTTGCAGGTGCCGCAGAGGGTTTGCAGGTTGCTGATGTCGTTGCTGCCGCCGCGGGCTAGGGGGATGATATGATCGATCGTCAGTTGGGTTTCTAGTTTGGTTTGGCCGCAGCTTTGGCACTGGTATTTATTGCGGGTGAATACATATTTTCGGACTTCGGGGGGAATGGGGATTCTAGGGGTTTTAGACATGATTATTTTTAACCGCAGATGAACGCGAATGAACGCGGATGTTTGATGGATTAGCTGGGTAAATTTTCTTGATTGAGAAGTTGGCGGCGCAAATCGTCAAGGGGTGATTCTGGTTTGCTAGTTTCTGACTCGTTGTTTTCTGGTTTTTCTTCGACTTCTGGTTCGTCTGGGCAAAATTCCAGAATGACTCTGATTTTAACTTTACCTTTTTGCCAGCCTTTAGCCCCAATTTTTAAGGCTTCACAGTTTATCCCGTTACCAAACCATTGTTGTTGCTGGCTACGGTTAAACTGCTGATTATATTCATTCGTATTTATTTGTAACAATTGAGTTTTAGATAACTCCTGAACTGCGGATTCTAGCTTAGAAACAACTGACGATCTCATTACTTCCCTAAGCCTACCTACTTTAAATATCGTAGATCCAAAGGAAAAAACATCATCATTTCCGTAATTTTCTAGAAAAATATGTTGTGGCATATTGATGGTTGATTTTTGCAAAATACTCTATTAACGATTATCGGGTATTGCCTCATTTTTGGCAAGAATCCCGGCGAATAGAATTCGCGGCTATACAAACGATGTCCGCCTCCGCGGACTAAGAATCTCTTATCTCTTCAACCCGCGCAGGCGGGTTTTGTCTGTGTAGCCGCGAATTCTATTCGCCCGATTGCCAATCGCCGGATTTCCAATCGCCGCGAATTCTATTCGCCCGGTTTCCAATCGCCGCGATTTCCGATCGCCAAAATTGCAATCATTCACCATCCACCGAAACGCTATCATTTTGTGCAATTACAGGCAACAAATGCTCGTGCAACTTCATCGCCTGCAAACAACTATTAATCCCAGAAACCGCCCGATCGTACTCTTGAATTTTCTGCTCGTTTTCAGCTTGCCGCCGCAGATTCCCAGCAATCTTTTCCTCCGCCTCCTGTGCCAAAGTTTGCTCCAAATAATCGCGGGCTTGACTGTATTTCTGCAAAATATCATCAGCTTGCTTTTGGGCCAGCGGCAACAAATGCTCTTTCAGGGTTTGGTTGACAGTTTGGCGGAAAGTTTGCCGAATAGTTCTAGATACTTTAGGCTCAAAATCCAGCCGCAATAATTGCCGAATTGCTGGTTGCGCGTCTACCATGTTTTCGCAGTCGAAACCTTGAGAAGTTTGCTGCAATGTTTCCCGGAATTGATAAATCGAAAATGTGCCTTCGTCGTAAAAACGGGGACTTTCTCGCACGTAGCGATCGCACTCAACGCCCGCCGCATTTACCAAAGCATCCGAAACCCGCTTTGATAACTCCTCTAACTGCTGTTCAATTCCCCCGTCGTTCCCCAACAACCGATAAAGTAATCGATAGTATTCAGACTTGCGAACGCTATCTTTCAAATACTGGAAATAATTATCAACCAGTGACTTAGTAGCCTCTACTAAAATATCTTCCAACTGATTCGCTAAATAATAAAGTGCTTCAACTAAAACAGCAATTAAAGGTGCTGTAGCATTGCGGGGATGATTCCGCAAAGTGCGTCCGTAAGCCGCCTCAACAGAAAATCCATCTAACAACTCATCCAAGCGCCGGATCATCCGAGATTGCAATTGCCGAAAGTCTATATCGAAAATATCGCATCTGTTCATAATCATGTCATTGACTTCTTCGGCGATATGTTCGCGAAATTCCTCCCCAACTTGCTGCAATTCTTGATTTAACCGCAAAAGTTCCTGTGCTTTCATCGCCTCAATTTCGCGGGGCTGGCTGTCCAAATTCCGCTGAATTGTTTGGTAATGTTTCCGCAGTTGAATGCACAAATCTTCTAAATCGTCAGCTAAATTTTTGAACAGTTGCGGGCGTTTTTCTTCGGTGAGGTAGCGGGTGATGGCTGTGCGAAAATCTTCGATGCCGCTATCTTGAATTAATTGACCAATTAATGGTTGTCCTTGTTCTGCAAGAATCCGCACGTAGTTTTCATTGGGTGTTTCGTAGCTGTTCACTGAAATGCGAAATTTGCTGGGAGACAGTTTGCCGGAATTCGCACAGTAGCGATTAAATTCACTAACAAATTGCGGAGTTTCTTCACTAATACCGATAAATTCTGAATCTAATTTATCATCTACAGAAACTCGCGGTTGACTGGTGGCAAAGATTGTATTTAAACCAAATCGATCGCGCCCTGTTGTCCCTCGAATCAAACTCCCGTAAAATCCCAACAATCCGCTAGTTTTGTAAACTCTCGCAGTATCGCGAAAGTCAGAATTAATCAAATTTTCTAAGCGCTGTCGCAGTTGCGTGTTGTACCAAGTTTCGTCGATGCGGTTGAAAATGTAAAACAGTCGATCGCGAATTCCCGGATTTCCCCGTGTTTTTTCCATCAACTCGGTTTCCTCCGTCGTCATTTCCCCAGACGAAGCCGCTTTCAAAACGCAGACAACCGCCGAAGTATCGGGGCTTTCAATCTTATCATAAGTCAATTCTGCATCCCGTTGCACCGGTGCATCAATTCCCGGCGTATCGATAATAATATTGCCATCTTGCAGCAGCGGATGATAACAGTAATATTCAACTCGCTTGAGTACAGCACTGTTACTACCGCGACGGGCATAACTAGCAGCTTCCTTCAGATTGGAAAAGTTAAACTGTTCCATCGAGTAGGTAGCGTTTTCGAGAGTTTGGATGCGATCGCGATTTGCCTCAAACCCTTCTAACAGCAGCATCAAAGCCTTAGCTTTTTTGGCTACCTCGGATTTATTTTCGCCGCCTTCCGTTTCAATAATTATGTTACATCCCTGAGACAACAGGGACACTACATCTGTTTGATTAATATTAAGTTCAGTAGCTAAACCTAACTGATGGCACAGCACAGAAGCTTGCTGGCTAATCTCAAACTCGCTCAAAAAAGTGAGAACAACGCGCTCTTTTTCCGGCTCAGCAAAGGCGATATAACATTCCGTACCTGTCGCGTGTCCTTCTGCACTGTAGAGCAATTCCCGCTCCAGCAAAGCATTAATTAACATAGATTTTCCCGCACTGAAAGCGCCAGCAAACACAATTTCAAACTCAGGAGAAATTGCCTTTTTCAGAGAAGCTTGTACCGCCGTGATATCTTGTTGTCGCAAAGACGATTCCTGACGCAGCAGTTGCACTAAAGAATCAACTTGCTCTTGCAGACTGGTGCATTGAGGGGGCATTTGAGTCATGGCGGCAGACTGCTCCTGATTGTGGGAAAATTACCTTATTGTTAATTCTCTGCTAGTTCAGGAATAATCACAACAGTAATTTTACTTATGTGAGCGACGATTGCTGAAAGTGCGATCCTCTTCGAGGGCTGCGCTAACGGCTATTCTGCAGGTAAATCTTGTGTTTGCAGCCAAGCTGTTAAATCTGATATTTCGTTAAAATTTAACAAGGCTTCTCCTAAGTTTTCCAATTGGTCGATCGACAATTCCCCAATTAGACTTTGAACTTCGGGAGTGACAGCACCTACACGGCGTTCCAACAGACGAACAATCAGTGCTATTTGTCCTTCCTTAATTCCTTCTTGTCTGCCTTTTTCTGTTGCTATGCTGACGGCTTTAGTGATTGCTCCCCGACGGTCTTGGATGTAAATTTCCTGTTTTTGCAACTCGCTTAATTCGTCATAGCTCAAATTAGCTTTAGTCGCTATTGCAAATGCTTGACTAATCTCTGGCACCTCTTCCATTGTTGCAGGTACTGCGTTTAAGTCCCTAGCAGTTTTGAGAAAATAAATCCACTTATCGGTTAATGTTTCTAACTCGTTCAAACTTTTTTGGAACTTGGGTAACTCAACAAAAACCAATTCAAAATCGAAAATAGGATAATCGCTCAAGAACTCTCTTTCTTTCAGGACAAACCGCGAAATTACTTTCCTAAAATCCTCAAACATCTCAAAATCAGTGATGGTCAAGGCAATCACTGGATTCAACATTACATATTGTTCTGCTGTTTCTAATTGCGTTGAATAAGCTTTGGCTGCATTGTACAAAATCCGCTTTTCAAAAGCCTCTACGTTCAAAACCTGCATCTCGATAATTACATTTGTGCCGTCATTTAACTGAGCTCTAATATCGACGTAAGTATCCTTAAGACCTCGAATTAGCGGTAGTGAATGAGGATCGAGGATTTGCAAACTTTCGATGGTGGGCTGACTGTCATACAGCAAGGCATTCAAAAAACTCTTGAGAATGTCTTTGCTATTTTCAGAACCGAATATTTTTTTGAAAGCAAAATCAGTTTTAGGATTGATGAATGTGAACATATTGGTAATGGTAAATTTGTAATAGTTAAGGCTTCAGGTGCCGGAAGCTCACCCTATTACATTATACCAACAAGGTCTCCGGTGTGAATCGCGCACCCTAAAAATTTATACTGACAAATCTTGACGGGGTTTTAAAGACTCAACCTGTCGCAACTTCTCGTACAATTCTCGTTCCTCTTCACTAATTTCTTTGGGAATTAACACCTGAATTTCTACCAATTGATCGCCCCGATCGCCATTTCCAGTCGGATAGCCTTTGTTAGCCAGCCGCAACCGCTTTCCAGATGTTACTCCCGGCGGCAATTTCATCTTTACCAAGCCGTCTAGCGTCGGTACTTCAATATCTCCACCCAACACCGCTTCGCTGGGAGTCAGTGGCAATTCGCAGCAAATATCCGACATTTCCAAGCGAAAAAAGGGATGGGGAGAAACCGTGATTTTTAAATATAAATCTCCCCCGCCCATACCTTGATTTCGCAAGCGAATCCGCTGGCCTGATACCATAGCAGCAGGCAGATTCACCTCGATCGCTCGCCCATCTTCCAAACGAATTCGCTCGGTACCGCCCGAATAAGCCCTTTCCAAAGGCAGAGTTAGTCTGGCCTCAATGTCTCTTCTGGGTTCGCGATCGACTGCTTCCCGTCGAATTTCCCGATCGTCCACATCCCGTCGCATTTCGCGATCGACTGCTTCCCGTCGCATTTCGCGATCGACTGTTTCTCGTCGCATTTCGCGATCGACTGTTTCTCGTCGCATTTCGCGATCGTCAAAATCCCTTCTAGGTGGGCGAGAATTAGCAACATAACTCGTTTTCTTAGAAGCCGTACTCCACGGTTCAGAGGAGGCTACTCCCTGTGTATCATTCGCTGTCGCCATCCTCACTTCCCGGCGTCTTCCGAGCACTTGGTCGAGAAATTTATTAAAATCCGAGTAATCACTAAAATCGACATCTTCGGTCGGTTTTTTCCGGGTAGTTTTAGTGTTTCCCCAAGTTTTGAAATTGGGAAGTCGCACCCCTTGCTTTCCTTGAAATCCCTTTTGTTTCCAGAATTTACTAAACTGATCGTATTGAGCGCGCTTCTCGATATCGGAAAGAATATCATAAGCTTCATTAATATCCTTAAACTTATCTTCAGCAGATTGATCCCCTGGATTTACGTCAGGGTGCAACTGTCTGGCTAGCCGTCGATAGGCTTTTTTTATCTCATCAGCCGTGGCATCTTTGGGCACTCCCAAAATTAGATAGTAATTGCGAAAATTCTGCATAGTTAGTCATTAGTCATTAGTTATTAGTCATGAGTTATTAATTATTAGTCATTAGTCATTAGTCATCCTCCTTCCCTGCTTCAAACTAGGGATTAATGACTAGGGACTAATGACTAACCACTAATTAGAGCCAATCGTCGTCATCATCCCAATCGTCGCTTTGATTTTGATAAGGGCGAGTGGGGCGATTAGCACTGCTTCTACGATCGCCCATACGATCGCCCATACGATCGCCCATGCGATCGTTCATACGATCGCCGGTGCGATCGTAGGGGCGATCGGGAATTGGATCGACAGTCGATCGCCTGTACGGTTTAGCATTGGTATAATAGCTGTTATCATCGCTGCGCCGCTTGGTACCGTCGCCCGTAAAAGTCCGCTTCACAGACTCAAAGAAATCATCATCATCGTCATCCATCGCAAACGCCGAAACTTCCCGGCTCAAATCGTAAAGAGCATCCTGCAAATCCGAACCAACTTGGTCAACTCCCCGCTCATCATTGCGTTCCAAACTGTCTCGCAATTCCCGAATTAAAGTTTCAATTCGCTGGCGACTTCTTTGAGCAAACTGCATTCCGCGATCGAGCGCCACCTCTCGCAACTGCCGCTCAGCTTGATAAGCTAAAGCTTCAGCGCGATTGCGTTTTTCTACCCTTTCCCGCTGCAACTTATCAGCTTGAGCAAACTGTTCCGCATCGCGAATCATTTGATTCACTTCCTGCTGACTCAGCGTGGAAGCACCTTGCACAGTAATGCTTTGTTCCCTGCCCGTAGTTTTGTCCAAAGCAGTTACCAACAGCATCCCGTTAGCATCAATATCAAAAGCTACTTGCACCTGCGGAATCCCTCGCGGTGCCGGCGGAATTCCAGTTAGTTTAAACCGTCCCAAAGACTTATTATCTCTGCCTAATTCCCGTTCCCCTTGGATGACGTGAATTTCTACCACAGTTTGGTTATTTTCAGCAGTCGAAAAAATGTCCGATCGCCTGACGGGAATAGTAGTATTCCGAGGAATCAGTTTTTTCATCACCCCGCCGATCGTTTCCAAACCCAGCGACAGCGGCGTCACATCCAACAGCAGCACATCGCGGACATCGCCACCCAAAATCCCCGCCTGAATTGCCGCACCCACCGCCACAACTTCATCGGGATTCACATTTTGATTGGGTTCTTTATCAATCAAGTTGCGAACAACTTCCTGCACCAAAGGAATGCGAGTCGAACCGCCGACTAGCACAACTTCATCAATGCGAGAAGGACTCAAACTTGCATCAGCCAAAGCTTGTTTGACCGGCCGCCGCAACCGCTGCACCAAATCTGTGCACAGCCCCTCAAATTGACCGCGAGTTAGTCGCGTTTCCAGATGCAAAGGCCCGTCTTCGTTCGCATCGATAAACGGCAAATTAATCTCGGTGACACCGACTCCCGACAGCTCAATCTTGGCTTTTTCTGCCGCTTCGATCAGGCGCTGCAAAGCTTGGCGGTTGCGTCGCAAATCAATTCCTTCTTTTTCTAAGAATTGTTCTGCCAACCAGTCAACAATTTTGGAGTCAAAATCATTGCCGCCCAATTGAGTATCGCCGCTAGTTGCTTTAACTTCAAATACTCCGTCTCCCACGTCTAAGATAGATACATCAAAAGTACCGCCGCCCAAATCAAACACTAAAATAGTTTGACTTTCTCGCCTCTCCAAACCGTAAGCCAAAGAAGCCGCCGTCGGCTCATTTAAAATCCGTTTGACTTCAAGTCCGGCAATTCGTCCCGCATCCCGCGTCGCCTGTCGCTGCGAGTCGTTGAAATAAGCGGGAACAGTAATTACAGCCCCCGTCACCTCTTGTCCCAGATAGCGGCTGGCTTCATCGGCCAGTTTCCGCAAAACCATCGCCGAAATTTCCTCTGGGGCAAAATCTTTTTTCAGGCGGGGACACTTGATTTTGATGTTCCCGTTTTCGTCGCGGCGAGTTGTGTAAGGGACGCGCTTTGATTCTGGAGTCAGTTCGGTATATTTGCGTCCGATGTACCGCTTGACGGCGTAAAAGGTGTTTTGCGGGTTGAGAACAGTCTGGCGTCGGGCCATCTGTCCGACAAGGCGTTCTCCTTCCTTTGTGAAAGCGACTACCGAGGGAGTTGTCCGCATCCCTTCTGCATTGGCAATCACAACCGGTTTGCCGCCTTCCATGACGGCTACTACTGAGTTTGTTGTTCCGAGGTCAATGCCAACTACTTTACCCATGCGTCTGTTGTCTCCTGTGGCGTTGTGTGTAACTTTTTCAATATAAGCGTTAAGTATGATTGCACTTATTGTACCGCGTCGAGAAGCGGGGGCTGCAGGGGGATTGCCTCACCTGCGGTTCAGGTTGCTGGGGTTGGCTGGGTGCGATCGACCTTTTTTCGATAGGGTTTGGCGCAGCAACTGAGAAGCAAATTGATTAGAATAGATAACAACTTAAGGAATTAATTATAATGACCAGTATCAAAGAAATATTAAAATCCGTTCAATTTGTGGTTGATGCTAACGGTAAAAAGAAAGCCGCACAGTTGAGCATATCGGCTTGGGAAGCTTTGATCGACTGGATCGAAGATCGGGAAGACGAACAGATTTTCAAAACGGCGATGGCCCAATTGCAAAAATGCGGTGGCAGTCCCGAAAAAGCGGGTTGGCTTGATTGGGAAGCCGTTAAAGATGAATGGGATGAAGATTGAGGTTATTAAATGTATCGAATTCGGCTATTGGCATCTGCTCACGATGAGAGGCGAAACTTACCAGGAGTCATTCGCCAGCGAATTAAGAAAATAATTGAGGCGCTGGGTGAAGAAGCACGTCCTGACAACAGCATTATGCTTCGCTTTTCTACAAACGCAAGTTGGGAACCCAGGCGAATTAGAGTTGATTTGTGGAGAATCCTTTACGCTGTTGATGATGAATTTAAACAAATCGCTGTCTTAGCTATCAGGAAGCGTCCGCCTTATGATTATGAAGATGTGCTTGATCTGTTGGCGGAGTTGGAGTGATTATTACAAAGCGGACGCCTGAACAAGATTAAATTTCAGTACAAACTTAAGGAGCCCAGAGTTATGCAAAGTATTAAAGTGCGATCGCGCGTTGGTTCCGACGGAATGTTGCATTTGCAAATCCCCGGTGGTATCAAAGATACAGATTTGGAAGTTATTGTAGTTTTCCAGCCCATAACACCAGCAACTGAGGCTAAAAAACCGGAAGATTTAGGCTGGTCTCCCGGTTTTTTTGAGACAGTAATAGGAAGTTGGGAAGGAGAACCGCTTGTTCGTCCTGAGCAGTTGGAATATGAAATTCGGGAAGAATTGCTGTGATTTATCTTTTAGACACCAATACTTGCATCCGTTTGTTAAATCCCGACCGCAACTCATCGGTATCTCGCCGACTAGCAATGATGCGGTCAGGTGATGTAGCAATATGCTCTGTAGTTAAAGCAGAACTTTACTGGGGTGCTTTTAAAAGTTCTCGTCAAGATAGCAATCTAGCTCGACTAGAACGTTTTTTCAATGAGTTTGTAAGTTTTCCTTTTGATGACCAGTCTGCCCTAATTTACGGTCAAATTCGCGCTCAATTAGCTGCATCTGGAACACCCATTGGCCCTAATGACCTTTTGATTTCCTCTATTGCTCTCGCCAACAACCTAATTCTTGTAACTCACAATACCCGCGAGTTCAGCCGTGTTGAGGGTTTGCATCTGGAAGATTGGGAGATAGAGGCATGAATCGGGACGGGCTAGAAGCCCATCCCACAAGAAAAAAAAGATATTTGTGGGATGGGCTTCTAGCCCGTCCTAACTATTTCTTCAAGAAGTCTAATCAAATCAAAATCTCGCTCCTATAATGCCTGCAATCAAAATAAAATCATGAAATTCACCCTCGATGTAGAAAACAACCCCACAGGCTGGCCGGATCACACTCAATTACCAGAATCCGACGGCACTTTTGTGAAGAATTTCCAAGAACATCCCCAAAGCATCCTGCTAACAGATTCAATTACTCCCGTCTTCCAAAGCATTCATCCAGATGATAACTATTGTATCGGTCAAGACAGTGGCATTTATTGGCGATTGACAGATCCGCTAGAAAAGGGCGCAGAAGCACCGGACTGGTTTTACGTTCCCAATGTCCCGCCAACAATTGACGGTCAATTGCGCCGATCGTATGTGATGTGGCAAGAATTTGTAGCACCGTTAATTGTGTTAGAGTTTGTATCGGGCAATGGTGCAGAAGAACGGGACAGAACGCCTTTGTTGCGATCGGGTCAACAGGAAACTAAGCCGGGTAAATTCTGGATTTATGAAAATGTCATCCATCCGGCATTTTACGGAATTTATGAAGTAACCAAGGCTAGTGTTGAAGTCTATCACCTGATCGAAGATAGGTATCAATTAGTTGCTGCCAATGAGCGCGGTCATTATCCGATTGCACCGTTAGGAGTGGAATTGGGAATTTGGCAAGGAGTGTATCAAAATGTGGAATTACCTTGGCTGCGCTGGTGGGATAGTCAAGGGAATCTGTTGTTAACCGGGGCTGAAAGAGCCGATCGCGCCGAAGACCAATTAGAGCAATTGCGCGCTCAATTGCGATCGGCTGGAATTGAACCGGAATTGTGAATTTTCTGCAAGGGCGATCGCCCCCATCCCCAGCGATCGCGATCGCACGTAAAAACTTTACAATGGCGATCGGGAACACCGATCGCTCCTCTTGAAGCTAAAATCAAACAACAACCCAAAATAAATCTATGGGACTCTTTGACAAGATTCGCGGCGAATTTGTCGATATCATCGAATGGTTGGACAATACCAGCGACACCATTGCCTATCGATTCGAGCGCCACCAAAACGAAATTAAACAAGGTGCTAAACTAACTGTACGACCAGGACAAATAGCAGTCTTTGTCAGCGAAGGCCAAGTGGCCGATGTCTTCGATCCGGGAATGTACGAACTTTACACCCGCAACTTACCCATTCTCAGCACTTTAAAAGGTTGGCCCTACGGTTTCAACTCTCCCTTCAAAGCAGAAGTCTACTTTTTTAACACCAAAATATTTACCAACCTGAGATGGGGTACCTCTAACCCTGTAATTATCCGCGATCCAGAACTCGGCCCAGTGAGAATGCGGGCTTTTGGCACATACAACATTAAAGTTTCCCATCCCGAAAAACTCTTAAAACAACTAATCAGCACTGACGGACTATTTCAAGTAGATGAAATCAGCGAACAACTACGCAATACAATAGTCAGTGCCTTTGCCAATTGGGTTGGGAATTCCCGCGTTCCCCTGCTAGACTTTGCAGCCAACTACACCCACATGGGCGAACAGGTGCGAGTTGCCATAGAGCCAAGTATCCAGCAGTTTGGGTTAGAGTTAACTCAGCTATTAATTGAAAATATCTCGATGCCTCCAGAAGTTGAAGCAGCACTCGACAAACGAGCCTCGATCGGACTTCTGGGAAATATGCAGCAATATACCCAATATCAAGCTGCTAACGCCATAGAAGCATCAGCAAATAACCCCAGCGGCGGCAATCAAGCATTAGAATTTGGCATGGGAATGGCACTAGGTCAACAAATGACAAATATGATGCAGCCGCCAGCATCGCAGACTCCGCCGCCACCTCCCCCACCAACACAAACTCAGTGGTATATTGCCCACAACGGTCAACAATTAGGCCCTTTTGAATTGCATCAACTTCTGCAAAATGGTTTGACACATCAGGTAATGGTGTGGCGTGCGGGTTTTGACGGCTGGAAGTTAGCATCGCAAGTGCCGGAATTAGCATCTTTGTTGGCGACAGTACCGCCGCCTCCCCCGCCAGCAGCAGCCTAAATTTTTGTTTGCATATTTAGTTAATTGGTAATTGGTAATTGGGATGCTTTCCAGATTACCGATTACCAATTACATCACCAATTAACCATTATGAATACTTCTGAACCTGCTGTTAAACGTTTTCCCTGTCCTAGCTGCGGGGCTTATTTAGAGTTCAACCCCCAAGCAGGAAAACTCAAGTGTGCTTACTGCGGCTGGGAAGATGCAATTCCCCAAGCGGCCCAAGAGGTAAAGGAGAACTCTTACGAACAATATCTCCAAGTCGATCGCACGACGCTGACAACTTTATCAACAACAGCCTTAGAAGTAAAATGCAATGATTGCGGAGCAAGTGTTACTTTTGAACCGCCAAAAGTAGCGGGCCAATGCCCATTTTGTGCTTCTCCAATTGTGACGCAACCTGCAAAGGCTAGCCCTAGCGTGCATCCAGAGGGAATTGTTCCTTTTGAAGTTACTGATAAACAGGCTAGAGAAAGCATTCAAAAGTGGCTAAGCAACCGCTGGTTTGCTCCTTCTGCTTTGAAATCCCTAGCGCAACAGGAGAAAATTCAAGGGGTTTATTTGCCGTTTTGGACTTACGACACTTATACCGTTAGTTACTATCAGGGTTCTCGCGGAGAACACTACTATGTGACTGAAACTTATACAGAAACAAACTCGCAGGGTGAAACTGAAACTAAAACTCGCCAAGTGCAACATACCAGGTGGTGGCCAGCTTCTGGCAGAGTCGATCGCTCTTTTGACGATATTCTGATTCCTGCTACAACTTCGATCGATCGCCCCCGCCTAGATGCGTTAGAACCTTGGCATCTCAAGGAGTCGCTGCGCCCTTACAATTCATCTTATTTAGCTGGGTTTGAAGCGCAGCGATCGCAAGTTTCTCTCACTCAAGGATTTGAATCTGCTAAAAATGTCATGGCCGGTACTATTCACTCGGATGTTTGTAGGAATATTGGTGGCGACGAGCAGCGGGTTCACAGCATTTCTACTGATTACAATGCTATCACTTTTAAGCATATTTTGCTACCTGTGTGGCTGTGCGCCTATCGCTATCAAAACCAACGATATCAAGTAATGGTTAATGCTCGCACCGCTGAAGTTCAAGGCGAACGTCCCTACAGTGTTTGGAAAATTACTGCTGCTGTTGTTAGTGGTGTCGTGCTTGCGGGTGTTATGTACCTATTATTTACTGGTAATTGGAGATATATCCGTGTTCCCGGTTTGCCTCAGCCCCAACCCCAACCAACTTCCATACCTGTACCAAGCCAAAAATTACCGCCAGCACCTGTTCCCTCAACCTCACCTGTACCTAACAAAAAATTACCGCCAGCGCCTGTTCCTTCTACCGCACCTGTACCTAACAAAAAATTACCGCCAGCGCCTGTTCCCTCTTCTAATTAGTTTGATTGTTCATTTTTTATTTAAACGAAGTACAACCGCGTCTATGAGCGATAGCCCTCACAGAAGAGCGCGATCGCTTGCTAAACTGTATTGCCAACATTCAACTGACCAAGGCGCTTCAAAATACTCAGCACGCTGTACAAATCATTCCCCGGATTGAAAAGGTAAAACTTCCGAGAAAAAGCGTACTGTGCTTTTTCCCGCTTAACTAACTTGACAAATAGAAAATCTGCCCCATTCATTAACAGTCCGTAAGTAGGTCGATCGGCACTGAGATTAGCTAACATATAAGCCAGCAACTGCGGAATCCCGACCTCCAAAGAAAACGCCGCTTGCTTGGACTCGATAACCACTACCCAAAACTCCTGAAACAAAGCCAAAACATCCAACTGTCCCCTGACAATCATTCCTTCATCTTCGTCAATAATTTCTACAGATTTTTCTGAAGTAACGTGAAAAGGAGCAAGATAGAAATCAGCTAAATCCAAAAACGGAGACAGCACAACCATTTTGACTGTATTTTCTAGAAGTGGCGGATGTTTGAGCAAATTCCTGTAACTTGCCTTCACTCTGTCCAGCCGCTGTTTTTCAGCTTCCGAGATTTCTGGCAAATCATCTTGCCACTCGCGAAAGAATTGGTCATCTTCAACCCACTCAATCTTGAATTTGGTTTCCAAATCATTCAGTGCAATATTTTTAGCTTGAATTGTTTGTACCATCGTTTTACACTAAGTTTAAAGTCTATACAGATTGTGTAGTAAGGTGGGCGTTGCCACCTTACAAATGGATTGTTAGCCTAATTACCGCCTCTATTAACTCTTGCTTTCCAACGCATCAACTCTCTTTTCCAGTTCTAGTATCCTCTGAATCATGGGTACACCTTCGACCGAATCTAGATGTTTAGCTAGGGCGCCAACTATGACATCAGTTTGAGATATGCCCGTTTGCTGAACATATCTTTTGAGCTTGCTAAAAAGACTAGGAGGAACTCTAACAGCTATTTGAGATTTTTTACTCGGAGGTAGACCCTTGAGTTTTGGTTCTACACTTAATGGTTCCACTGCTTCTACCGGGTAATCTACTTTGTAAACTTCAGGGTCTTTTTCTCGAATTGTGAAAATCCGTCTGTTAAAATACTCGTGATTTCCTTCAGTAAAAGTAGGGGGAGCACCATCTTTTAATTCTGCATATGCCAACAGGATTTCACCTTTTTGCTGAAACTCTGAAAGACGTTCTTTAGAGACCCCTTTTCTGCTACAAAAATCTACTTCGCTCTCTCGCACCCAAGGCATTTTACTGATCTCTTCCTCTTCTACAAGCCAGACAATTTTAGCTTCGTGCGCTAACGTCTCGTCTCTGACAAAACTGCCCATCATTTTTACCTCTATGTGGATGATAACCCGATTATAGCACGCATGGCGCATATGGCAACGCCATACCTAAATTACGCCAAAAATAACTCAGAGCATCCCCGCACCCCTCGCCTCACCTTCCCCAGTTCCCACAAAAATGTAACGAGTTGTAAAGTATAATTAAACCGAAGCGAACACAGAGGCCAAGTAGTATCAAATGCGAGTTGCGATCGCCGGAGCAGGCTTAGCAGGACTTTCCTGCGCTAAATATCTTACCGACGCGGGCCACACCCCCATCCTCCTAGAAAGTCGGGACGTACTCGGCGGCAAAGTAGCCGCCTGGAAAGATGCAGATGGCGACTGGTACGAAACCGGCCTCCACATCTTCTTCGGTGCATACCCGAATATGCTCCAACTCTTCAAAGAACTTGACATTGAAGACCGGCTGCAATGGAAAGAACACAGCATGATTTTCAATCAGCCGGAAACCCCCGGAACCTATTCCCGCTTTGACTTTCCCGACCTTCCGGCCCCCTTCAACGGCGTCGCAGCCATCTTGAGCAACAACGATATGCTCACCTGGCCCGAAAAAATCCGCTTTGGTATAGGCTTGATTCCGGCGATGCTTCAGGGTCAAAACTATGTCGAAGCAATGGACAAATACTCGTTTTCCGACTGGCTGAAAAAGCAAAACGTCCCCCCCAGAGTCGAAAAAGAAGTATTTATCGCCATGTCCAAGGCGCTCAACTTCATTGACCCCCACGAAATATCCGCAACCATACTGCTGACAGCCCTCAACCGCTTCTTGCAAGAGAAAAACGGCTCGAAAATGGCCTTTTTAGACGGTTCCCCCACAGAGAGGTTGTGTCAGCCGATGGTAGACTACATAACTGAGCGCGGCGGTGAAGTCCGGCTGAATGCACCCATCGGCGAGTTTTTGCTCAACGATGACAACACCGTGCGCGGCTTCCACATTCGGGGAGTAAAAGGGGCAGAGTCAGAAATTCTGACCGCCGATATTTACGTTTCTGCGATGCCGGTTGACCCGCTGAAGTTGATGATGCCGAAACCTTGGGGCGAAATGGATTATTTCAAACAGCTCGAAGGGTTGGAGGGAGTACCCGTCATTAATGTACACTTGTGGTTCGATCGCAAATTAACTGACATCGACCATTTGCTGTTCTCGCGATCGCCCCTGCTGAGCGTCTACGCCGACATGAGCAACACCTGCCGCGAATATGCCAACCCAGACAAATCCATGCTGGAACTGGTTTTAGCACCGGCCAAAGACTGGATAGGCAAATCTGACGAAGATATCGTCGCAGCCACAATGGTCGAGTTAGAAAAACTCTTTCCCGATCAAATCCCAGAACCCGCCAAACTGCTCAAATATCACGTAGTCAAAACCCCACGTTCCGTCTACAAAGCCACCCCCGGACGCCAGCAGTGCCGTCCCACACAAACAACTCCCATTAGCAATTTCTATCTAACGGGGGATTATACGATGCAGCGTTATCTTGCGAGTATGGAAGGTGCCGTGCTTTCTGGTAAGCTGACAGCGCAGGCTATTTCAACGGCCAATAACAAATGAAAAATTAAGAATTTTTCATAAAGACGTAAAAAATCTCCCGTTTTCTAAACGGGGGAATGTCAATTCTAATCTTTAAATTTCTTATTCTCGGATGCTGCAACTGTCAAAACTCCAGTGCATGAGAACTCTGGCCTCTGTGGATGACTCTTACGAACTGTGCCGCCAAGTCACGGCGAGTTATGCCAAAAATTTTTATTTAGGCACTCAACTCATGCCCGAAGCGAAGCGTCGGGCGATTTGGGCGATTTACGTCTGGTGCCGCCGCACCGACGAACTCGTAGACGGGCCGGGTTCTGATGCAACGACCCCTGAAACCCTCAATCTGTGGGAAAAACGCCTAGAATCGGTGTTTGCCGGCCATCCTCACGACGACTACGACGTAGCGTTGGTGGATACGCTGTCTCGTTTCCCGATCGACATTGGGCCGTTTCGAGAGATGATTGCGGGCCAGCAAATGGACTTGTACCGCAGCCGCTACGAAACTTTTGAAGAGCTCAATCTTTACTGTTATCGAGTAGCGGGTACTGTAGGGCTGATGTCGATGTCTGTCATGGGTGTAGGCGAATCGAGCTCCGCTGCTAACTGGAATTGGCACTGGGGGAATAGAATTCCCAAAGAAGAAGCGATAGCCCTGGGTATTGCCAAGCAGTTGACTAATATTCTGCGCGATGTCGGAGAAGACGCCCGCCGCGGCCGCATTTACATTCCCTTAGAAGACTTAGCCTTGTTTAACTACACCGAAGAAGATTTATTCAACGGTGTAATTGACAACCGCTGGCGGGAATTGATGCGGTTTCAAATTCAGCGAGCTCGCAAATTATACGCTAGCGCGGAACCGGGAATTAAAGTGCTCAGTCCCGATATCCGCTGGACAGTTTGGGCTGCTACAATGCTCTACAGCAGAATCTTAAATGCGATCGAACGCAATCAATATGATGTGTTTCAGAAGCGGGCTTATGTTAGCAATTCTCAGAAACTGCGGTGTCTCCCCGCCGCTTGGCTGAAGTCAAAAGTGCTTTAGCCGCGGGCCGTATTGCTGGCGATTCGGCAACGGGTAACGGGTATGTGTCAAGTTACAAATTATTAGGATGTCCAGCAAATTGCATATTAGGTTTGTGGGGACGCGGTAGTGGCGTGTCCCTACGTTTGGTGTGTTAATTTAAGTCAAATTCTAAGTCAAATTAGTGGAGTAGCGGGCGGAATTTTCAATTGGGCGATCGAACTTTCAAGCAATTGCTTTTCCTGCTGGAGTTTTGCTTCTAAATTTTGAATTTGTTCCCGGCGGGCTTCAACTTCAATCAAGCGGCGAGACAATTCTTGACTCTGCAAAGTGAGAGATTGCCGCCAATCTTCTGCTTTCTGGGCTTCTTCATGCAAAAAATCGGGAGTAAAGCCTGTTGTTAAATATTTCTCTACTAATTGTAGTACCCAGTTTGTAGCTGCTTGAATATCCAAAATCTGGCTATTTTCGCCAATGTCTGCTAATACTAAAACACCTTCATTTAAGAAATTTGCGGCGGAGTTATTTGGGTTGTTAACAAAATCTGTCGCTAATGTCAACACATTTTGTTCACCAATAATCGCCCAAGTACCATCAGCATTTTGACAAGCCAGCAATTGCAGACTTATCTCGCCTATAATTTCCTGATTTTGTACTTTGGCTAAATATAACATTAGGGTAATTAGTGATTGGTAATTGATAGTTGCGGATTCGTAATTGGTAATATTAGGACAAGTTGTTATATTATTGAAACCAAATTTGTAGGGGCGGGTTCGCCAACCATTTACGGTAAAAATGAATAATGTTATAAACCCGCCCCCACCCACCAACAATACAAATGTACGATGAATTTATTGGTAAAATGTTGATATAAATAATGGCGGTGATGGGGCGGGTTTATGATATTTTTTGTGAATTTCATAGATGTTGGTGAACCCGCCCCTACAGGATTTTGGGAGGTTTTTGATGAAGCAAGGCTTCACCATAAACAAGAATGGTAATAACCTCATCAACCGGGTTTCTTTCGAGATTTCTCGTGACTAAACACAAAATTTCAGAGAAACCCGGTTTCTCACCGAATGCGCGACTACTGTCAACTGTCAACTGTCAACTATTAAAACACCTTTAGCCGATCGCGCAAAATCTCAGCTTGTTTTTCGGCTTCAGCCAAAGCATCCCTCGCCCCCTGAACCACATCAGGAGTAGCCTTATCCACAAACTTCTGATTAGTCAAGCGCGCCGCAGTATGCTTAATTTCAGCTTCCACCTTGCTCAACTTCTTCTCTAATTTAGCACGCAAAGCCGCCAAATCCACCACCCCAGCCAGAGGAATCAATACTTGCACAGTACCAACAACACCAGCAATTGACCCCCCTTGCCCCCCCTTACCAAGGGGGGGATTAAGGGGGGGTTCTGCATCCAAACTAGCAGTAACTGTCAGATTTTCGACTTTTGCCAAATCCTGAATGTAAACACCTCCATCTGAGATAATTTGGCGTTCTTTCTCGCTTTCGCTTTGCAAAATCGCCGTCACCTTCACACTGGGTTTGATATCAGCATCTGCCCGCAAATTACGAATAGTGCGAATTGTACCGAACAACAACTCAAATTGCTGTTCTAATTCAGCATCAATTAGCGAGACATCAGCTTCAGGATAAGCTTGCAAAGCCAAACATTTATCGTCACCTGTTTGAGTCAGAGTGTGCCAAATCTCCTCAGTAATGTGCGGCATAAAAGGATGTAGTAGTTTCAAAATCCCTTCCAACACAAAAGCAAAAGTTTGCTGTGCCACTTTCTTAGAATTTGGTTCAGCATCCTGTTGCAAGCGAGACTTGACTAACTCAATATACCAGTCACAGAAATCGCCCCAAATAAACTCATAAAGTCCCTTCGCTGCTTCCCCCAAACCGTAATTTTCCAAACAATTGCGGCTTTGCTGCACAACTTGATTGTAGCGAGAAAGAATCCAGCGATCGCACAATTCCAACCCTTCTTCTCTCTTCCCCTCAACAAGGGAATCTTCTTCTCTCCCCCCCTCAACAAGGGAATCTTCTTCTCTCCCCCCCTTAGTAAGGGGGGGTTGGGGGGGGTGAGGAATTCCCAACTGCTGCGGAGTCTGTCCCTCCAAATTCATCATCACAAACCTAGCCGCATTCCACAACTTATTCGTGAAGTTCCGCGAAGCTTCCACCGATTTCGATTCATCAGTTTTGCGATCGTACTCCATGCGAATATTTTGACCCGCCCCAACCACTTCCTTAACCAAAGTGTAGCGCAAAGCATCAGTACCGTACTTGCCAATCAATAGCAGCGGGTCGATACCGTTATTTTTACTCTTAGACATTTTTTGACCGTTTTCATCCAACACCAAACCGTGAATGTAAACAGTATCAAAAGGCATCTTTCCAGTAAAATGTCCTGCCATCATCGTCATTCTAGCAACCCAGAAAAAGATGATGTCAAAACCCGTTACCAAAGTAGTTGTCGGATAGTAAAACTCCAAATCCTTAGTTTCGTCAGGCCATCCCAAAGTTGAGAAAGGCCACAACCCGGAAGAAAACCAAGTATCCAATACGTCTGGATCTCTTGCTAACTCTACGTCATTACCAAATTTAGCCGTCGCTTTTTCCCTAGCTTCAGCTTCAGTTTTCGCCACCACAAACGGCGTGGTATCAGTAATTTCGCCCTGGGTTTCGCTAACAGCATACCAAGCCGGGATTTGGTGTCCCCACCACAATTGCCTGGAGATACACCAATCCTTCAGCTTCACCAACCAATCGCGATAAACCTTTGTCCATCTTTCAGGAACAAAGACTGGTGAGTTACTTTGATCTAAAGCTTCTAAAGCGCGTTGAGAAAGAGGATCGATCTTCACAAACCATTGCGTAGATATCAAAGGTTCGACCGGGACTTTGCCGCGTTCGCTGTAGGGAACAGTATGCTTATAATCTTCTATTTTAACCAAAACCCCGTCAGTTTCTAACCGCTTCACCACATTTTTGCGGGCAACAAATCGGTCTTGTCCTTGGAACTCTCCGGCATTTTCATTTAAACTGCCGTCCTTATTCATGATGTTAATAAACGGCAAATTGTGACGTTTACCCATCTCGAAGTCATTCGGATCGTGGGCGGGAGTCACCTTGACACAACCAGTTCCGAAAGTCGGATCGACAAACTCATCAGCAATGATTGGGATTTCGCGATTTACGATCGGCAAAGTCACAGTTTTACCGATAAGATGTTTGTAGCGATCGTCCTTGGGATTCACCGCCACCCCAGTATCGCCCAACATCGTTTCCGGCCGAGTCGTCGCCACCTCCAAATAACCAGAACCATCCGTCAAAGGATAGCGGAAATGCCACAAATGGCCCTCAACTTCCTGCTGGTCTACCTCCAAATCCGACACAGCAGACTGACTAGCCGGACACCAATTCACCAGGTAATTACCGCGATAAATCAGCCCCTCATCGTACAGGCGGACAAATGCTTCTAAAACCGCAGCGGATAAGCCTTCATCCATCGTAAAGCGTTCACGCGACCAATCGACAGATACGCCCAAACTGCGTAATTGATTAGTAATAATATTGCCCGATTCAGCTTTCCACTCCCAGGCCCGTTCCAAGAATTTTTCTCGGCCTAAATCGTGGCGAGTTTTGCCTTCTGCTTTGAGTTGCTTTTCGAGAATAGTTTGAACTGCGATGCTAGCATGATCCGTTCCCGGCAACCACAGGGTATTGCGTCCAGTCATGCGGTGATAGCGGACGAGGACATCAATCAGCGTCTCTTCAAAAGCGTGTCCCATGTGGAGGCTGCCGGTGACGTTGGGCGGCGGGATAACTACGCAGTAAGGTTCGCCGCCGGCTTCTGGGTCAGCTTTGAAGGTTTGGTTGTCTTCCCAGTATTTTTGCCACTTGGCTTCGGTGGCTTGGGGGTCGTATTGGGGGGGTAGGTTTGCGGTCATTGGCGAGAGGGTGCAGGTTTTATATATAAGATTGTGCCACAGCGGGGGGAAGAGAAGAGGTTTGAACCGCAGAGGGCGCAGAGGGCGCAGAGGGAAGAGTGTTGGGAGGGTTTTGGATGTCGTAAAAAAACCTTTTATCCCTCCCCTCTCTGCGCTCTCTGTGTTCTCTGCGGTAAAATCCTCTTAATATCTATTCACGTCTTTACAATCCACTCCATTAAGAGAAGAGTTTTGAACCGCAGAGGGCGCAGAGGGCGCAGAGGGAAGAGTGTGGGGAGGGTTTTGGATTATGATTGTGATTATTGGTTTGAGAAGAGGAGAGAAGAGAGTTGGAAGATGATCTGAATGAGTTGACTTATGCGGTGATTGGGGCGGCGATGGAGGTTCATAAGGAGTTGGGGCCGGGGTTTTTGGAAGCGGTATATGAGAATTCGTTGCGTGAAGAACTCTCGCGCCGGGGAATTCCTTTTCAACCTCAACCTACAGTAAATGTAACTTATAAAGGTGTTGTGGTTGGGGAAGGCAGATACGATATGCTGGTTGCCCACACTATCGTAGTTGAATTAAAGTCAGTCCAAACTATACTTCCTATTCATGAGGCTCAAGTTATCTCCTACCTCAAAATGACTGGTTATCCTCTAGCCCTTCTCATCAACTTCAATGTCCGCTTTTTAAAAGAAGGAATCCGCCGCCTCATCCTCTCCTAAAAAATCCTCTCATCCCTCCCCTCTCTGCGCCCTCTGCGCCCTCTGCGGTTCATTCCTCTTAATATCTTTAATTATTTCACTTCCTTATAATCCACTCCATAACTCGTATCTTTCCCCGACAAATACGTCGTTTTCCCCGTTAAAGTCTCCAGAGCTTTTTTCGTTTCAGCCGAAGTAATCGAATTCAGCGGCACGCCGAACTTGCTAGCCAAACCAGCCGCCACGCCCACACCTTGTCCTTGATAAATATTCACCGTCGCTATTCGCCCGACGGATACAGCCATACCGACATAACCGGACGATCGCCCGACAATGGCTAAATTATTCACTTTGCTAGCCAAAGCGCTTTCTATCCCGAAATTATAGACTGGTAGCGGCGGAATTCTCGTAGATAAATGCTTGACTCCGCCCCGCATATCGAAATCGTAGGAAAAACTGCCGATCGACTTGGACGCTGCTGTTCCCCCTTTGATAATCTCCTTCCCCGTCAGTGGATCTACCACATCGCGAACGTTCAAACTTTGCCTGATATAAATCTCGTCTGGAATAAATACTCTCACATCTTTACCAGACTTCTTTTGTAGCCAGTGTTGGAGATGTGACATTTCTCTAATCATTTCAGGAGTCGGTTTTCTGCCGTTAGCTTCCATCTTCATGATTTGGTCAACTTGGTATTTAAACAGAAACCCGTTCCAGGACAGCACATTTTTGTTATAAACGCAGACATTGCCTTTATCAAAAAAGAATCCTTTATTTTGACTAAAGGGCAAATTTCTGTCTATGTGATACGCTGCTCCTATGGCTACACTTCTGATGTCGTAGCCGTCTGTATATGGCTGATAAATCGTACTCCAGAAATTCCTCATCCAGAATTTTGTACTGGCAGGATCTTTAGATTTTGTAATGCTCTCTTTAATCTTTTTTACCAAAAGCCGATTGTATAGAATGTCATCTTCTATTCTGCGGAATTCGGACATCGTTATACCTGTAATTCTCGGAACTATAGAGACAGCTAAAGTTTCATTTTTGGATTTTATATTTTGAGATTCATATCCTGTATAATAAGATAATCCGGCTTTCCTGGCTAATTCCGCGTCTTGAGTTACGTCAATAAAAGAGTTGGCTTTAATTCTTAAGGTGCTGCCTTTTACTTCGGCATATTCGATTTTTTTATCTACGACGTGGGGAGTAAGAGTTGAGTTGGAAATAACTCTGACTTTTGCTGCTGAAAGCATTTGCCTGAGAGCTTGATCTGCCCTTTTTGGATCTAAGCAAGATTCGGGCGCATTCGCTTTATCTAAGAATTCCTTAAAACATTGGGCGTAGGGTTGGCGATACCAACCGGGGATTTTATCTACATCGATGTAAGCTAAACCGCCGCGGGTGAGTAAGCCGCCCAAAGGTGCTCTTCCGTAGTTCGATCGCACGATCGCAACTTTGCCCTTTGGGCCTAAAGTTTTCTTCGCCCATATCGCCGCACATATCCCCGGTACTTCATCACCATATACTACTACATCAAAGGTTTGCTCTGGTGGTTTTTTGGGAAGTACCAGAGGCGGGCTGCTGGATTTTTGCGGCAGAGTTCCAGCGTCTAAGGTGGCACTTGCTGGGTCTCTATTTGCGATATAATTTTCTATTTCTCTGAACGGCGTATAATTACGTAAAAGTTCTAGGGCGGCAAAGATGATTGCAATTGAAGCTAGTTTCTTGAAAGTAGAGAGCATTCAGTTGACTCGTGGATAAATTTGCAATACCTGATAGGGAAGTTCAGGGTTTACGGAATTGAATATAGCACGTTTAGATTGTTTCGACACAGTTTTAACTTTTCCGGGAACCGTGGTAAACGAATCTTCTCAACCCAAACCTGGTGATGCTGTCCTTGGTGGCCAAAATGCTACAATTACATCAATCACCAATTGAAACATAAAAAACATGACTTTTGAGGCGGTTTTAAATCTTGTTAAGCACTTGTCTCTAGCCGAAAAGTTACGATTGATTAAGTGGATAGTTCCTGAAATAGAACGAGAATTAGTTGTTGGGCCGACTCCCCGCAAATCATTGTGGGGTTTATGTGCTGACTTGGGAATTGCACCTTCTGCCGCTGATATAGATGAACATCGCAGCGAAGAATGGGCGAATTTCCCAAGGGAGGATTTCTAATGCTGCGTGCTGTAGCTGATACTCATGCTGTGATCTGGTATATCTTTGCCGATTCACGACTTTCGGTGACTGCTAGAACGACTATAGAAGAGATAGCTGCCCAGGGAAATTAGGTGGCTTTTTCATCAATTACATTAGCAGAAATTGTCTATCTGAGCGAGTGAGGGCGGATTAATTCAACTACTCTCGATCTATTATTGAGAGAAGTTGAGAGCGATGATGCCTTATTGGTTGAAATTCCTTTCGATCGCAATATAGCTTTGACTTTAAGGCAAGTTGACCGATCGCAAATTCCCGATTTGCCCGATCGCATTATTGCTGCTACTGCTTTGTATGTTAATGTACCCGTTATTAGTCGCGATCGCCGGATTCAATTATCTAGTATAGACACAATTTGGTAAATCTGAGTCACTCGGCGCAAGTTTAAATTTTCCGGGAACTGTTGTTAGCGGTTTTGCCTGTGTTACTGGTTTGGGAGGGCTATTGATGTGGGTAAGGATGGTGGGTGCGATCGCATCTCAGATATCTGGTGTCGGGAAGGGCGATCGGCTACAATAAGTTAAGAACAACAATTGAGTCACCTTAAACATACAGAAAAAATGGAAAAAGTTTTTGTACATCCTGAATGTCCTTTTTCAGTAGAAACATTTAACTTATTGGCACAATTTTATGAAAATCCCAACTCAGATTTTTACATAGCACACAAAAAAAATTTTTTAAAATATGTAGAAGAGCCATTAAAGTATATTTACAGCCAGGTAGAAGAGCAGTTGCCTGATTTTATTAAAGAATATATAAATGTCAAACGTGAGGGGTTTGGCTCTATTAATGAAATAGGTAATTTGGAATCGACAGCCTACAGTATAATTTTTGATTTAAAAGATATCATTTCTACTGTGCATTGTATAAGTCGTGCTCAGTTAATGCTGAATCTTGAAAACCAGAAATTAACTTTTGGTTTTTCTTCTGAAAGTAACGATTTTGAGGCAGTAAAAGAATTTCGCCTACTGCCTTATATAGATGATGATATGATCGAACTCTTTAAACGTTCTCAACTTCCAAAAAATTATAGCTTCTGTTTGACTCAGAAAGCAACTGATTTTAAATTCACTAACTGGGATTTTGATTCCAGAATGGAACCCGCAAAAAATGTTTATGAACTATTAGAAAACATTTTCACTGAGTCACCTGGTATTCTACCATATGAAGTTAACATAGAACTTACTAAAATTCAGGTTCAAATCTCACTTGAATCACAAAAAATATTAGGATCTTCTGCTAATGGCTTAATTAGGAAAATAGGACAAACATTTAAAAAACTATTTCCATTGTTTTTGATTTTCAATTTTTACGATGACAATAATTATTTTACTCCAATTATTCTCAGTGAATATTTGTCAGTATATGAAAAGGAATTTAATCCAGTGTATCAACTAGAAGAAATTTCCGAAACTACTGGTTTTCAAACAACCCAACTAACCCAATGGATACACACCATTAACCGCAAAGGCCAAACCATCATTCAAGGCCCGCCCGGAACCGGAAAAACCTTCCTTGCCCAAAAACTCGCCCAACACTTAATCGGCGGGGGTGACGGTTTCTCAGACACGATCCAATTTCATCCAGCTTATACTTATGAAGACTTTATTCAAGGCATCCGCCCCCAAAGTCAAGACGGGCAATTAACTTATCCCATAGTTCCCGGTAGATTCCTAGAATTTTGCGAAAAAGCCGAAGCCTGTGAAGACATTTGTGTTCTGATTATTGATGAAATTAACCGTGCAAATTTATCTCAAGTCTTTGGCGAGTTAATGTATCTCCTAGATGACCGACCCGACACAGAGCGCTTTATTACACTAGCCAGCGGTAAACAGTTTAGAATCCCTACAAATGTCCGCATCATCGGCACAATGAACACCGCAGACCGTTCTATTGCCTTAGTTGATAATGCACTCCGTCGCCGCTTCGCATTCATTTCTATCTATCCCAACTCTGAAGTCCTGCGACTGTATCACCACAGAGAGGAAACAGGTTTTCCAGTTGATAAATTAACTAGCATTCTAGAAGATGTAAATCAGGCAATTAACAACAAACACTATGAACTAGGTATTTCCTTCTTTCTGACAAAAACCTTAGCTGAAGATATCCAAGACATTTGGCAAATGGAAATTGAGCCATACCTCGAAGAATACTTCTTTGATGACCAGGGAAAAATGGATGAATTTCTCTGGTATAAAATTAAACATAAATTGAGCCAGTGATAATCTTATGAATCGAGAATCACCCCAAATTATCGAACTTACAGAATATCAATTAGCAACTTTTGAACGAAATTTTATCCCCGAATCAGTAGGAGATAAAATATACCAGAATTATGGCAAGGAAATCGACATAGAATTTCCCAACCGTAAAACAAAAGATAAATGGGAATTAAAATCTAAAGGCAGAGTTGGCAACATTCCAATCACTCCCGACTTTCACATTGCCATCCGCCCAAAGGTTCCCATAAACAACTTATTCGGAATGCTTGAATATGCCTACAACCTTAAGATAAAATTTCCCCAAGGATCGATTCAGTGCCAATCTTTAAAACAAATTTACGAGAGATTAGCTAACATTCTTGCCCAAAAAATTCTAGAACGCTGTCGCAAAGGATTATATCGCGATTACTTATCCAAAACAGAAAGACTCGCCTACATTCGCGGCCGCGTCGATTTGCGGTCAGCCCTCCAAAAACCTTGGGATGTTAAACTAAAATGCCACTATAACGAACAAACAGGCGACATCGAAGACAATCAAATACTCGCTTGGACACTCTTCATAATTGGCCGCAGCGGTTTGTGCCGTGAATCTGTTTCATCTACTGTGCGAAAAGCCTTTCACGCACTCCAAGGATTTGTTACATTAAAACCTTTTAAATCAGAAGCTTGTATTGATAGAAATTATCACCGTTTGAATCAAGATTATCAACTTTTACACGCCTTATGTCGATTCTTTTTAGATAACACAGGGCCGAGTCACGAAAGTGGCGATCGCGAAATGCTCCCTTTTCTCATAGACATGGCTAATTTATATGAACAATTTGTCGCTGAATGGCTCAAAGCAAATACACCAAAAGGCTTTGAGGTCGAACCACAACACCGAGTTGAACATGACACAAATTATTTCGATAAGATTGACTTAATTATACGCGATAGTGAAACAAAAAAAGTCCAATACGTCCTCGATACAAAATACAAAGCTCCCGATAAAGTAGCCAATAATGACATTCATCAAATAGTTGCTTACGCAAATGCGTTAAAGTGCCAAAATGCAATTCTCATCTACCCGCAAAACCTCAAACAGCCACTAGATATAAAAAATGACGATATCCGAGTTCGCAGTCTAACTTTTTCCCTAGATAGCGACCTCAATCAAGCCGGAAAAACCTTCTTAACCTCTCTACTTCCAAACACCCTCCCCTAACTCTCCTCTGCGGCCTCTGCGCCCTCTGCGGTTCATGTATCCACAAAAAAAGAGGCGCGATCGCGCCTCTCAAATCTTTCATGTCTGCGTTCTAAACACTCATAGCCACTTTCGCTTCTTTTGCAGTCAACTTCTCGTAAGTCGCCCGCATCTTCAATCCGACTAACACTTGGAACAAACCAGTTCCATTGTTGGAACCAGGATATTCGCGGTGCTGGAGCAACAGGTGAGTTAACTCGCCTTCATACTTCGCAGAAGTCTTGCTCAAATGGCTTTCGATGTAAATAACTTCTTCGAGATTCTCGAATTGACCATCTACTTCCAAAATCGAGACTTCGTGGCCGTAGAAAGCATCGGGCCCGTAGTACATCTTAATTCCGGGATAGGAACAAGTAAGTTTGCGACCGCAAGGAACCCAGTTAATTGTTGAACCTTCGTCAAACAAATACGCAGGCTCAAAATTGGCGATGCCTTCGCGCTGGATCATCTGCACGCGCAGAACCTTCCGCTCTTTGTCATCTTTGATCAAGTTGGTCGGCAACACTTGAATTACCACATCAGCATATTGCTTTTGCGGGTCAATGTAGGCGGTAAAATCCGGTTTGCGAGCATTGATCGCAAACAGCACGTCTTCGTAACGGTGGCCCCGTTCCGCCATGTCGCGCTGGATTTTCCAAGCAATTTTTACCTCGTCGCTGATGTCGAGGTAGACGCTGAAGTCGAGGAGCGATCGAACTCGCTCGTCGTACAGGGGATGCAGCCCCTCAATCACAATCACATGATTCGGCTCTACCCGCTCAGGAGGATCGAGCAGACCGGTTTCGTGGTTGTAAATCGGCTTGTCGATCGCCCGACCTTCTTTGAGCGCCTTCATTTGCTCGGCCATCAGGTCAAAATTGTTCGCTCTGGGGTCAAGGGCTGTAATCCCTGTTTCCTTGCGCTGCTTGCGATCGAGACAATGATAGTCATCAAGGCAGATTACAGTAACGAAATCTTCCCCGAACAAATCTGTCAATCGGCGTAAAAAAGTAGATTTTCCGCATCCGGAATCTCCGGCAACGCCAATTAAAACCACGCGATCCGGCTTACTTGTCATAGTTTCCCTCTAACAAAATCACTGTTTACTAACTAACTCAAGTCTAGATTCCACAAAATTTCAGCCCGCAGGTAGCGGCAAGCAGGCTTTGTGCTGCTGTGCTACCGCGATAGCATCGAGTTCTCACCAGCATACAGCAGTGAGTTGATTGCCTGCCCGGGAAGACCCAAGCAATCTTCAAGGCAAGTAATTAATAGCTTGTAAAAGTATAGTCATTTATGTATGACATGGGAGGCGTGAATCCCTCCCCTTTCTTTTTTACTTCGAGCGGATTGACCCGCCTGGGCTGAACTACGCAGCTCCCTATCCCATCGCACAAGGCATTTGGGATTGCTTGGGGCATAAGATCCTAATATCTATTAACACTAACTTTAGTAGTTGATCTTACCAGAATGCGATCGCCCACTACAAGCTCAACGTCGATAGATTTTAGATTTTAGATTTTAGATTTTAGATTGTAGAATTGACCCGTCAGTCAGCCTGGGAGTCATAAATCCAGGATCTTGTACCTGGCTGCTTTCGGTCAATAGGAGCTATTTGTTGCCCGATGCCACACTCCATCACCGATCGGCAATCAAAACGACTTATCGGGGCAGATCCCCCGATCGGGTAAAATATTGGCAGTACGCAGACAACAATAGCTATAGGTCAACAGCCGAACGCAAAGCGGGCTCGGTGAGCGCGGCGTTCGGCTAGTAGGGATTTGATACGCGAGCGATCGCAACTTCAACCTTCCCGCCGACGTGGCGGGGCCCAAAAATTGGCGAGGCCAATTAGTCCCGATGGCCTTAAGAAAAAAGTAAATTGAGTCTAACGTCACATTCTCTTTCTTTATAACTCTGTATCGTGAAGGAAAATCAACCAATGTACAGCCCAAGCATATCTGGTGTGGCGGCCAACTCAGAATCAGGCAGCCGCATCTTTGTTTACGAAGTGGAGGGTATGCGTCAGAGCCAAGCAACTGACCAAATAAGTAACCCGATTCGCCGTAGTGGTAGCGTATTTATCTCCGTGCCCTACGATCGCATGAATCAGGAAATGCGCCGGATTGCTCGGATGGGTGGAAGAATTGTCAGCATCCGCCCCTCAAACAGCGCTCCCGAAACAAATGGCAAAGTCGCACCAGAAGCAGGGCTACAGAGTCAGAAATCTGGAGAAGAAACTAAGCCCATGACTCAAGCCAAGGAAAAAGTTCAGGTTCCTGTCAACCTCTACAAACCGGCCAATCCCTATATTGGTAAGTGCATTTCTACAGAAGAATTAGTCAGAGAAGGCGGCGACGGCACAGTCCGCCACGTCACCTTCGACATTTCTGGAGGCAATTTGCACTATCTCGAAGGTCAAAGTATCGGGATTATTCCCGATGGCACGGATAAAAACGGCAAACCTCACAAAATTCGGCTTTACTCGATCGCCTCCACCCGTCACGGCGACAACCTCGACGACAAAACAGTCTCGCTGTGCGTGCGCCGCCTAGAGTACAAAAGCCCAGAGACTGGCGAACAAGTGTTCGGCGTTTGTTCGACTTTTCTCACCGGTTTGCAACCGGGGGATGATGTCAAAATCACCGGCCCCGTAGGCAAGGAAATGCTGTTGCCCGACGACGAGGAAGCCACCATTATTATGATGGGTACCGGTACGGGTATTGCTCCTTTCCGGGCTTATTTGTGGCGGATGTTTAAAGAAAACAATCCCGATTACAAATTCAGAGGTTTAGCTTGGTTGTTCTTTGGAGTTGCTTACACTCCCAACATTCTTTATAAGGAAGAGTTGGAGCAATTGCAGCGCGAGTTCCCCGATAATTTCCGCTTGACTTATGCCATCAGCCGCGAGCAAAAGAATGTTGACGGCGGCAAGATGTACATTCAAAACCGGATTCAAGAGAACGCAGACCAATTGTGGGAATTGGTTCAAAAGCCGAATACTCACACTTATATCTGCGGTTTGAAGGGTATGGAAGGTGGAATTGATGAGGGAATGTCGGCTGCGGCTGGTAAGTACGACGTTGACTGGGCTGCCTATCAGAAACAGTTGAAGAAAGAGCACCGTTGGCACGTTGAAACTTATTAATGTGTTACCTGATTTAATCTGATTTGTAGGGTGGGCTTGGCTCGCCCTACAATTGTTTTAAACAGTTTTTAGTTTTGAGAAGCTTGAACTGCCCACAAAAAGTGTACAATATACAGTAAGCTCACCGAAAAAGGGAGATGACTGACATGACCCTAATTTCTACCCAACAACTGACCTTTAAAGAGTATCTGGACTACCAGGGAGAATCAGGTGTTTGTTATGAATTATATCGGGGACACATCATTGAAATGCCAACACCCACAGCTATACATATCAAAATCTGTGAATTTTTGGTTTACCAGTTCCGGCGCTTCTTTGCAGCACACAACCTCCCGCTAGTTGCAGTTGTCACTACCGCAGTCCGAACCGAGGAAAACTCTGCACGCGTTCCTGATGTTGTGATTTGCACTCAGAGTCTTTGGGAACAAGTCTGTGCACAACCTGGTTCCGCAGTCTTGGACTTTGAAGAAAAACCGCTGTTAGTTATAGAAGTTACCAGTCAAAATTGGCGGGACGACTACATCCGTAAACGCGCAGAATATGACTTAATTGATATCCCTGAATATTGGATTGTAGACCCCAATTTACTAAAAATACGAGTGTGTAGCCGTCCAGAAAATGAAGGCAGTTACTCTCACCAGGAATTTTTGCCGGAACAGCAAGTTCAGTCTGTACAGTTCGCTGAATTTATTTTATCGGTGAATCAAGTGCTATGTCCGCCCCTAGTAGAAGATTTAATTCGAGAAGAACAAGCGCAGCGACAGCAGCTAGAACAGCAAAATCGGCAGCTAGAACAGCAAGTTAATGCAGAACGCCAGCGGGCCGAAAGATTGGCGCAGCGGCTGCGAGAAATGGGGATAGAGATGGATACAGAACTTTAAATTGCCATGTAAAATCTGGATTAATTAGTCATGTAGATCCCGGACTTTTTTAAGAAGTCGGGTCTCTGGGTATTCAGTGAAGCCGCGGTTATCATACAATGATTCTAGATGAAGTGAGTTTCAACGGGTCAAAGTCGTGGCTTTCAAAATTGGTTTGTTAGGTTTGGGTACAGTTGGCGCGGGAACAGCAGAGATTTTGCTCTCCCCAGATGGCCGCCATCCGCTGTTGCAGGAATTGGAAATTTATCGGGTGGGAGTGCGCGATATTTCTCGAACTCGGTCTTTACAATTGCCAGAAAATGTGCTGACAACTGACCTAGAAGCGATCGCAACTGACCCGGAAATTGATATTGTAGTAGAACTGATTGGCGGATTGGAACCGGCGCGATCGCTCATTCTGCAAGCTATTGCCAGCGGCAAGCACGTCGTCACTGCCAACAAAGCAGTTATCGCCCGCTACGGGAATGAAATCTTCGAGGCCGCCAACAAAAAAGGCGTTTACGTAATGCTAGAAGCTGCTGTCGGCGGCGGCATTCCAGTCATTCAAAGCCTCAAACAATCTTTAGGTGCAAACCGCATTCAAACTGTCACCGGCATCGTCAACGGCACAACTAATTACATCCTGACGCGGATGCAAACAGAAGGCGCAGACTTTGCCGAAGTGCTCGCCGACGCTCAGCAATTAGGTTATGCTGAAGCTGACCCCACAGCAGATGTAGATGGATTAGATGCGGCCGATAAAATTGCTATCTTAGCCTCGCTAGCTTTTGGCGGACGCATCAAATTAGAAGATGTTCACTGCGAAGGTATCAGAAAAGTTAGTGCTGCTGATATTGACTACGCCGACAAGCTGGGATTTGTGATTAAATTGTTGGCTATTGCTCAAGAAACCTCCCGCTACAATGGCAAGCAAGCTGAGGGAGAAAGCGAACTGCTGTCAATTCGAGTGCATCCGAGTTTTGTGCCGAAAACTCATCCGCTGGCGAGTGTTAACGGGGTTTACAATGCAATTTTAGTCGAAGGAGAGCCGATCGGGCAATTGATGCTGTACGGGCGTGGCGCCGGTGCAGGCCCAACAGCTAGCGCCGTAGTATCAGACATCATGAATGTCGCGGCCATCCTGAAAACCGAAACTGTTCCGATTCCCCATCCTTTGCTGAGTTGCAGTCACCAACACTACTGCAAAATTGCTCCGATGCAGGAACTTGTTACTCGCTTTTACGCCCGTTTTCTGACGCGCGATACTCCGGGGGTAATTGGCAAACTCGGCACTTGTTTCGGCAACCACAAAGTTAGTTTGGAATCAGTTGTGCAGACGGGAATTCACGGCGATTTAGCAGAAATTGTCGTCGTGACTCACGATGTTACGGAAGGTAATTTTCAACAAGCACTCGATGAAATTCGCGCGATGGAAGCAGTCGATAGTGTTGCTAGCACGTTGCGAGTTTTGTAAAAGTGATTTGGTAGGGGCGGGTTTTACCTACAATATTTGCCAATAATTGACAATCTCTAAAACCCGCCCTCGCCCAACGGTAAATCAGAATGTACCGGGTGCTTGTAGGGGCGGGTTCACAAACAATAATTGCCTGAAACAAACAATCTCGAAAACCCGCCCGAACCGAACCATAAATCATCATGTACCTTTCCGAGGCGATGCAAATTTCGGGTTGACGTAGGTTATCGGTAGTGGGGGGCGGGTTTATCTAGATTGTCGGTAATCGTTAGATATGGTTGGTGAACCCGCCCCTACCAAATCTGGCTAAAGGTATTTTGCCAAAAGAAAAATACCGGGTTTTCCCCCCACAATCAGTTAAAAATGAGATTTGGGATGAAAGGAACAGAATTCGATTTTGTCGATCGCCAAACGGGAAGGCACTTGCTAGATTCCCTGTATGAAAAATTTGCCAAACCCCAACTGCACGATACTTTTAAACCCAATAATCCTTCAATTTACATTCGGCACGAAGAAGGGCAAGTTATTGATGGAAATTATATCATAAAAAAAGTCTTTGAAGACTCTCGCACTGGTTTTTATGCTGAAAGTCGCTTCCCCATTTCTGGCAATCATCCACCTGTTTTAGTGATTCGCGGCTACGGTTCTTGGTATCCTTTCGATCGCGTTTTGGAAGATACGCCCGATGTATTTATGGCAAAACTAGAACGCCAGTTAAAATCAGCGCAAACTGCGGGTGCTATTGATTGGATAAAGCAGCAATTTCACAGCGGGAATCCGCCCGATGTCATCGGAGAAAGTTTGGGGGGCAAAGTTGCTCAGCAAATAGCAGCAAAATACCCGGATTATATTAGATCCACTGTAGTTTTTAATTCTTTGGGCGTTTCGGAAAAGTTAGCTAAAACTTCCACGGCTAACAATGTTTTTCACTACTTTACTTTAGGCGAAAGGTATGCTTTCTGGGCAAATGAAGGTGATTACATACCGGGAACGATTTTTGTGATTTCCCAGAAAGGCAACAACTGTGGTTATAAAATCGAAGAGGCGATCGTCCGAATGGCGCGTTTTGAAGGCAAGTTTCTCAAAAGACGCGCGATTGTGGCAATATTGGCTCAGTTGCTTTTGCTAAACAGACACAATGCGATCGTCCTCAACAAGCGACGGCCAGTAGTCGTTGAGATCGATCGCACTCAATTGCAAGTTTTCCGAAAAAAGCGCTTTGTTTAAACTCAGACAGAATGGCTTCAGGCCGCAGATGGCTGATTTTCCCGCGCTGCGACGGCGAGAAGCAGACAAAGTGCTGCGATCGCTATTAGCAAAATTGTAACATCTCGATCGCCAAACAAGCATCTAAATCTAGCTGCCTGCATCTGCGGTTAATAATTCTCTCTTAAATATTCTACACAAATTCTCCCTTAGCAACCATCACCACCTTACCACCAACCAAAACTGCTATTTCCCCTTCATTTTGGGCTGCTTGTAACAACAGCAAAGAAGGTCGATCGATTTCATAACCCTGCTCAACTCTGACATCAATCTTTGCTGACCCATAATAAGCGTATTCTACCAAATATCCAGCCAAACAGCCGTTAGCGCTGCCAGTCGCCGGATCTTCTGGAATTCCTAATGAATGGGCAAAAACTCGCACGTTTAAATCATTAACGTCGCTGTAAGTTTCTGGGCAAAATATCAAAATTTCTTTCGCTGACCTTGTATCAACTAGCTCAAAATATTTATCTAAGTTGACCTGAGCTTTTTTGAGCGAAGCGAGAGTTTTTAATGGGACAATTATAAACGGCACTCCGGTCGAAACTTCTTGAATTGGGAAGTTGGAATCAATTTCATCGGGTTCTAAATTCAAGACATTTGCCAGACTTTCGGCTGATAAAACTTGACCAAAACTAGGCGGGTTTTGTCGCATCCACAAAATAGCTGCCGATTCATTGTGATAATTAAAAGTAACTGGAATTTGACCGACGGCTAGATTGAGAATTACTCGATCGACCTTTTCGCGAATAATCTCTTGCTGCAACACAAACGCAGTGCCCAAAGTCGGATGACCGGCAAAGGGCAATTCCTTCTTGGGCGTGAATATCCGCACGTCATAGCCGCCATCTCGCGGATCGGGCGATCGAATAAACGTAGTTTCTGAATAATTGATTTCCCTCGCTATCAGCAGCATTTGGGCCTCAGATAGTTCAGCAACTCCTGCACCGCAAAATACAGCTAGTTGATTGCCAGCATATTTTGACTCCGCAAACACGTCAACTATATAAAAATTCATAATTATGCCTTTGGTAAAAGTCGATAACTGATATTTTACATCCAGGGCAAGACAGCCGTTAAAATAACAATAAAAACATAGGAGTAATCGCCGTGAGCGTCACGACTGTAAAATGGACGGTTGCAGACTACCACCGCATCATTGCAGCCGGCATTCTGGAAGGGCGAAACGTTGAATTAATAGGTGGAGAAATAATCGAAATGGCTCCCGAAGGAGAATCTCATGCTTACTCTAGCGATGAGGCTGGAGAGTACCTCATTTATTTGCTGGGTGATCGGGCTAAAATCCGCCAAGGTAAACCGATTATCTTGCCGCCAAGCAACTCCGAGCCACAACCCGATATCGCTGTAATTCAACGTTTGGGACAAGATTACCGAGAACATCATCCCTATCCAGAAAACATCTTTTGGCTGATAGAATACTCGGATCATACTCTGAGCAAAGACTTGGGAATCAAGAGCAAGATTTATGCGGAAGCCGGCATTTCTGAGTATTGGGTTGTCAATTTGCGAACTAGGGAATTAATAGTATTTCGAGAGCCTACCAATGAAGGATATCAATCGAGAGAAACTCTGACTCAGGGTAATATTAATCCGCTGGCATTTCCTGATGTTGCAGTTTCGGTCGCTCGAATATTAGGGGCTTAGGTAAATAGGACTTACGCAAAGAAACCGGATTTTCTTGTTACCAGGCTCTGCCTGGTAACACAGATCCAGAGGCTCCGCCTCACTATTTCAAACAGCGAATTGCTTCCAACATTCCCCTGGCTTTATTGAGCGTTTCTTCGTACTCCATATCCGGGTTAGAATCGGCTACCAAACCAGCACCTGCTTGCACAGAAACCGAATGTTTGTCACCACCTAAAGAACGAACAACCATAGTCCGAATCGCGATCGCACTATTCAATTGCCCCTCAAAATCATAATACCCGTAAACCCCAGAATACGGCCCCCGGCGACAACCTTCCAACTCGTGCACAATCTCCATCGCCCGAATCTTCGGAGCACCGCTAACCGTACCCGCAGGAAAACCAGCTTTCAACAAATCCCAAGCTGTCTTATCCTGGGCCAATTCTCCCACCACATTGCTCACAATGTGCATGACGTGAGAATAACGCTCAATTTCCATTAATTCGTCAACTTTTACAGTACCGTTTCGGCAAACTCTTCCTAAATCGTTCCTGCCCAAATCAACTAACATGACGTGTTCCGCAATTTCCTTCGGATCTTGCAGCAATTCAGCAGCCAAAGCATCATCTTCTTGAGGAGTTTTACCCCGGCGGCGAGTGCCGGCGATTGGTCGCAAAGTTGCTATTTTTTTGCCATCAGCAGTGTTTTCTGCCTTCACCATGATTTCGGGACTCGAACCGATAATCTGCCAATCTCCGAAATGAAAATAAGCCATGTACGGAGAAGGATTAATCAGACGCAAAGAGCGGTAAAGTGCAAAAGAATCGCCACTGTATTCAGCCTCTAGTCGCTGCGAAATAACTACTTGAAAAATATCTCCGGCTTTTATATAGTCCTTAGCCTTTAAGACATTGGCACAATACTTTTCACGGGTAATATTGCTAGTGTAAGCCAATTCTGTATTTCCGGTTGTGGAACGGGCATCTTGCCCGTTATTGGGAGGTGTCCATTCTATCAGAGTAGATTGCCGGGAAAGCGGCGATTGCAGCTTCTGAACTAACTTACCAACGCGATCGCACGCTTGCTGATAAGCATCGGCCAAATCAACCCCAACCTCCCGCAAATCCGCATAGGCGACGACCCAAATTTTCCGCTTCACCTGGTCGAAAATCAGCAAATTATCAACCTGCATCCACAATCCATCCGGCAAATCATTCTCGCTGGCTGGATGCACGGGAACTCGCGGTTCTATCCACTTAATTAACTCGTAACCCCAAAAACCGAATAACCCGCCAATTCCCGGCGGTAACTGTGGCAATTTGACCGGTTGATAAGACTCCAAACATTCAGTTAAAGCTACAAACGGATCGCCCGTAAATACTTTTTCGGAACCGTCACGGTAAACTTGAGTTGTGCGAGATCCCTTTGCCTCCAAAATCCACAACGGATCGCACCCTAAGAAACTATAACGCCCAAGTTTTTCCCCACCTTCCACCGACTCCAGCAGAAAACTGTAAGGTTGACCCGCACAAACCCGATACCACGCAGACACCGGCGTATCCAAATCAGCAACCCATTCTTGATACACGGGTACAAAATTGCCTTGTTTCGCCAGTTCCGAAAATTGTGAGAAATCGGGGAATATCATATACTAACTTCGCTATACAATCAATAAACAAAAGACGGAAAGCAACATCCCTCCGGCGACTGATACTCGCCAACCGCCATCACCGCCATCGGCTTGAGGGCGCGCAGCCCCTCTTGCAAGCACCAGCGAAACAAACTTGCGTAACGCATCGGCAAGTGGAAAGAAACCTGTGCTTCGGAACTGTACGCAACCGCCCCCAACAGCAAAGCCTGCATATCCGCCTCAGTTTCCGCGACGCTGTGCCCCAAAGCCGACACCGCACAAGTATAAGCCACAATCCGACCTTGTTGACAAGCAACGAAGGGAGAAAAGTCATTCAGGGCGTATTCAATCTCCGAAGTTCGATCGCACCTGTATAATTTCTTGCACAAAGCCGCACATTCACCAACATCCTCACTAGCCAGCGGTCGCACCTCAAATCCATGCGGAGGCTGGCTGCGAAACTTCCCTTCCATTAACACGAAAGGTTCCTTTACCTCAAAACCCAAAGAAGCGTACAGCGACAGCGACGCCATATTAAAAGATTCCTGAACCAAACGGATACCCACAGCGTCCTGTCCCCGTTCCAGCAAAGCTTTCATGATTTCCCGTCCCGCGCCGCGGCCTTGAAAAGTTCGATCGACACTGACGGGCCCGATACCGCGAATCGGGTTGCGTTCGTCCATAAACCCGCAGCCGACAACCGCACCCTCACTCTCGGCTACTATGCCAAAAAACAACGGACTTTCGATCCGAAGACCAATAATTTCAGTTGAAAACTCCAGCGTCGGAAAATCTGTAGGGAATTGATGGCGATCGGAAATACATTTAAAAGCTTCATAATTAATGCGGGCGCAAACATCGATATCCTGATGAGTTGCTCGCCTGATTACCAGATTCATGGTTAATGTAATTATTAATTTTTATTAAATTTTAATCGCATTTGAAGTTTGCAGTGGCGATTGGGCGATAAAGAAAAAGCTTCTGCCGTCCAAGCGCTACTACAAACTATAAAATGCAAGCTGAGCTTTTCAGGACATACTACCCGAAAATAGCTCAGCAATTCGCTCAAAACCTAAACTTCGTAGGTTTTTTTACCAGTGAACTTGACCTTAATCGGATTGGGATTGCTGCCAATATTGCGGTCAATCTTACCGTTGTAGGGACGACCTTCGTTCACCTTCTCAGGGAACACGCCATCTTTGGGATGCAGGTACTCAGTAGAACCGTCGGGAAACACGCGGTAAATTTTGTAGTTCGAGATTTTGAATTTAGCCCGCAGTTGCTGGCCGCCCAAAGCGATGCACTGCTCCTTCCGGGGCAGATACAGCAGGTTGTCGCCTTGACGCATGATTGCAGCGCCGCCTGTAGGCATTTCAAACACCTGTTCCTTGGGGCTAGTCCAAGTGATCGCGTACTTCTCTTCAACTAGCGCCTTGGTCAGCAAGCCGCCGGTGCTGCCGCCGAAAAGAGGGGGTTGTCCAGTGAGTTCTTCTGCCATAAACATATCCAAAGGATTTTTACGGCATCGTATCATCATGAGGCGACACCGCTGTCGAAATTGTAAGGAAAGTTAACAGTTTTTTGCCGATCGATCTCTTCTGATAATTGATAATTAGTAATTAATAATTGATAATTGGTAATTTCCACCCAAGTTATAAAACAAAATTAGGCAGCACGAATTCCGAAAAAACCATCAAAAAAAAATAGCAATTATTCTGGTGCTTGTGGGGCACCAGAATAATCGCATATTCTCCCAATTTATCCCCACACACGATCGAACAATTTACCGCGTCAACCCTAAGTCAAGAACCAATTAGGGTCATAGCCACGCGGGATTTGGCTCAAAGCAGTCCAAGTTTCTCGATCGACAATCCCGTCGGCCTCAATCCCAAAGCTTTTTTGAAATGCGCGAACAGCTTTGTCCGTCAAAGTAGCAAAGTCGCCGTCAACTTTACCGCCATAATGCTGGGAAGTTTTGAGAACTTCCTGAACAGTAGCGACTGCTTCCCCATAACTGCCGAATTTGAGTATCGGCATATTAACTGGAGCTCCAGTATAAAGCGCCTGCCAAGTCAGCGGCCCGACAATGCCGTCCGGCGACAAGAAAACCCGAAACTGAAACAGTTTCACAGAAAACTCAACTGCTTTGTTAAAAATTCCTTTAGCAGGATGCCGATAAAGTTGCAACTTGGTTAGCAGTTGTTCGAGTTCCAATACCGCTTTACCTTGAGAACCTAATTGTAGCTGTGGCTTTTTGGCCATAGGTTGAGTAGATTTCATCTGGATTGTAGGTGACATAATCGATTTTTCTAACCTCTAGGTTTGAGTATTCTTATGGAAAAAAACTTTTTCCGGGCGAAACATTTGCATTCAAAACTTTTCACGAATCAACACTGGCGTCGGCAGTGCCTCAACAGATTCGAGCGACTTTTACCATCTCGCGACTTGTGAACAGGAGAGTTATACCATTTTAGATTTTAGATTTTAGATTTTAGATTTGGCATGACTGATTACTATGGGGGTTTGCAGCTTACCTACAGTTTGATTCTTATTGTAAACTGGTATTAATTTTGGGCAGCATCCCTAGGTATTCCGTCGCCAAACCGGGTTTAAGACGGCAAGCGCATCCTGAATCTGTTTTGATACTTTCGATATTAAAGGTGAACACCGCGTGGCCACATCTCCTTTAAGGCTGATCTCACAGGGTGAGGATTGAGGCCGATCTCCTTGACCTTTGCATCAGAATTATTCATCTCTCTCTTCTCTTTCTCTGCGAGCTCTGCGTTCTCTGTGGTTAAATCCTTCCGATGCCATCGGCATTAATATTAGTCGTTAAGTCCGACAGGTGTTGAAACAAGAGCCTCATAGCTCAAGTCGTCTCAAGACGACTGTAGATTAGTATTTGATATCAAGTCCGGCGTAAATAGCCCCTCATATCAAATTTGTTAGCAGCAGATTTGATATCATGCCAGCGCAGCCGGATTTGATATCACTCGATCGCTACTTGCGCGCTCAGACGCCCACCAACCCGGTTTTTTACAGTATATTCCATGTAAATTTAGTACGGAGAAACCGGGTTTCGAGCAACAGAATCAGTAATCATGCGAGAACTGTAAAGAAACCCGGTTTCTGGGGTATACCTCATAAACCTTGAATACGCTGTATCAATTTAGTCTAAACAATCGGAATAGTAAAGTGAAATTCACTTCCTCGGTCTTTTCCTGCGGAATCTACCCAAATTTTACCGCCCCAGCCGGCAACAATCTGTTTGCAAATTGCCAATCCCAAACCGGTACCGCCGGCGCTGCGGCGCAAAGCTCCTTCTTCTTGATAAAATCGATCGAACACTACTTTTAAACTGTTCGCCTCGATTCCCCTCCCCGTATCGGCTACGAGCACTTCCACCATCTGAGAACCGTTGCATTTCGCTCTTATGGTGACGCTTCCTTGAGGTGTGGTGAATTTGCAAGCGTTGTCTAGCAGTTTGGAGAGCACCTCCACCAACCACTCTCCGTCTGCTTGCACTAAAGGCAATTCTGCCGACACCTCGGCGATAATTTCCGGTAACTGTCGATCGAGTCCGCCCCCTGATCGCACGCTGCTAAGGGCCAAATCAACGCATTCTTGCAGCGTCAGCGATTCTACATTCCATTGGACTCGCCCGCTTTCTAAGTGAGAAAGAGTTAAGAAATCCTGCACGAGTTTCCGCATTCTATCGGCATCACCGAGGGCTGTTTCTAACATGATTTGCCGCAATTGGGCAGGCATATCTGGTTCGGAGTTCAAACTTTCCAAACACACTTGAATCGTAGAAAGAGGGGTGCGGAGTTCGTGTCCGGTGATGGCAATTAGATTGCTGCGAGTGCGGTCTAATGCTTCTAATTGTTGGTTGAGTTCTTCTAAATGAGCGTAGGTTTCTGCTTGAATTAAGGCTGCTCCGAGTTGGGTGGCGATCGCCTCTACTAAAGCAATTTCGTCTTCTTCCCAAGCCAAAGTCGAGCGGCACTGGTGCATTTCCACCATGCCCAAAACCCGCCCCTGATAAAGCACTGGCACCATTAACCAAGAGACAATTTGCCAATTTTTTACAATTTTTTCCAGGAATTTTGTATTGACAATCAGTGGGTGTTGTGCTGTGTCTTGGATGTAAACTCGCTCTTGCCGCGCCACCGCGTCGCTCCATATTTGATTTTCCTGCAACAGCCAAGTCTGATCCAGCATGGAACTAGCGCCCTGCCCCAAAAACTCGCGATCGATTTTGACCGCCACATCTGCAGCCTTGCACCGATAAATCAAACATCGGCTTGCCGACAGGGCAGTGCCGAGTTCTTGGACTGCAACTTCGACGATTTCTTGTGGGTTGAGAGACTGTCGCATTGCCGTGGTAATTAAGTTTACCAGGCGTTCTTTGCGTTCCTGAGCGGCGATCGCGGCGTATGCTTTAAGCAGTTTGTGCTGGCCTGCTTGCAAGTAGGTTACTAAGCGTTCGGTAAAAGCATCGCTCAATTTTGGATTGGGAATTTTTGAGTTTTTTCTCGTACTTATGTCGGGTTTGGTGGCTTTGGAAGTGGCGGATTTCCTCGTTTTTTTCGGTGTTTTGAGCTTGTAAGTAGTTCGCGCTCGATCGATCTTTTCTGCCAATTCCGGGCGATATTTGACAATTCTATCGAGCAACAATGCGGCCGCTTTGGAGCTTACCTCGCGATCGAACGTCCAAATTCCTTCAAATCTGCGAGCTTGATCCATTAACAGTGGCCCGCGATCGTCCTGGTTGTCGATCGGCACAATTTTTTCTTGACAAATCAGGCAAGTTGAGTAGTGTTGCCCCAGTACCACTAAGTGCCACTCTTTACTTAATCCGTCCTCCGGTTCAAACGCCACAGTTTCGTGACACTCCGAAGAATTTTTAAAGTCAGTTTCCGGTGCTGCCAGCACATATACCTGAGAGGAGCGTGAGGCAATTCGCCGGTAGCGGTGAGCTTCCTGGCGGTAGAAGCGCTCTCGCTGAAAGCTGGCAATCACTAGCGGTTCGTCGTCGGAACCCGCCAAAACTAAGTCTTCCATCGCGTGAGACAAGGCTGTCATGGAAGATTTGAAATAAATTTGTGCCCGCAGTTGGGGCAAAGCTTGCAGAAGTTCTGCCAGTAGCGAAATAGGGACGATCATCTAGCCTTAAACGTGCATTTTTGCCGATGACAAAACAGGATCGATAGGAGGTTTAGAGCGCTCCTTCTTCAGTATCTGATAGATTTACAGCACTTGGTAAGTAAAGTACAAAAAAATTGGTTTCGCTCTCCTGGGGTGCCCCGGTGTTCGCCCAAATTCGCTCCGCCGTGCCCGCCCCGATTCCTAGTTTCCCTGTACTTGAGTGTCAAACTATCCTCGCTCTCTTGGATATCAGTGCCATAATTATCGCTTTTTGGCGATCGATCTTGTTAATCGGTAATTAAACTTTAAAAAAGCGCAAATAATTAGCCATTAGTTAAAAACTAACGACCAATTATTTTGACGACTGATCCCAAGAAACCCGGTTTTTACCCACCATCTATGAATAAACCGGGCTTCGGACACCTAGCGTGTAAGTCCTATATTTTTTTGAGGCATCGCGCCTAAGTATAAATGCTGCGGCTGTGGTTGTATCAGGCTAGTTCGCCCCCTTCGTCGCTGCCGCCCGGAGATGATTTGTAGAGAGCATCTAATTGTTCGCGGGCGTCTTGGACAGTCAGCGAACGCATCACTAAAAGCGGCTCATTGACTATGTTTCCGTATTCATCTAAAAGTTCTGGATGCGGTACCGGTTGAGAGCGAGGATAGGATGGGTAGGGATTATTTGCCCTGAACTGTTGAGGGCGCTGGGACTCCATACCAACGGTGACTAGACTGCGGATTAAGTTACCGACCGCCAGAAAGGCAAGAACGGTAAAAGCTAAAATATAAAGCAGGTGCAACATTATCTTCTCCTCCGGGCTAAACAGCCACACAGCAATTTACAAAAGTGTTTCAGCAAGTATTGACACTCCCGGCCGTAAACGCGGGGATTCTTGGTTCACTGACATACCTTTAAACTATTCATCCCTTCGGCAATATTTAAACCAAAAACCCGTCCAATTGAACGAAGCTTCCAGCCTAATTTGAATAGTCCCAGAGGGCTTGTCTCCCCAAGCGTTAAGGGATTATTCCCTTTGTTCCCGTATGCCCTACGGTACATCTAAACTACTAAGATTTTGAGTTTTCTGGTATGGGTGCGCGATTGCTACCCTAGCTATGTTTTTGTGGTTTTCCCCACCCACGAGACATTATTGTTTCCTAGCCAGTCATTTTGGGGTTGGTTATCCATTCGATGCTCGCGGTTATTCTACCTGTATCTCTTTGTAGTATAGGGTACTATTTGGGAAACTTTTAGAACTTTTTGGAAATAAAGCCTTCCTAAAAGGACGGGGTTTTAAACCCAATTTTCTGATAACTTATTAACTGGAAATCTGGTGGAGGTTGTCAAGTGGGCCGCCACATTTCCCAAGGTTGGGGATTTGACTGCAAATTTAACTTGAACTCGCTTCCTTATTTTCCAGGGGGAGCTGACTGCAATGAGCGAAAGCGCGCCGATACTTGCCAGCATTCGGCGAGCAGTCTGTGCCACGGCATCAGTGCTGCTGTTTCAATCCCAACTTGACCTCCGGTTGCTTGAAATAGAGCTTTAGCAGCGCCTACTTCTTGCTGAGCCTGTTTGACTCGCGCCAGCAAGTCAGATTGATCTTCGTCGCCCAGAAAGGGAATTTCCTCAGTTTCTAAGAGCTTTGCCGATCGGTCGAACCAGTAAGTGAAATCCTCTAACAGCGGTTCCAGTAACGCTTTGAGCAATTCTGGCTCGGGCAAGTTGGAATTAAGCATGGATCAAAATTGGGTTATTTATCTATTATAGTCTTAGACGGTCTTTACAAATTGTAACATATTTTTAACAAAAATTCAATAATTTAACAACAATTAGCAGGTGGGTGTGAATAAATTAAACTATGCCAGCAGCGATTTTTGAGTCGAAATCCCCAAATTCTGCCAAATTAGGAATGAGAATTAAATAACTTGCATTTTTTGTAGGTTGGGTTGAGGAACGAAACCCAACGCTACGCGGGAATTGTTGGGTTTCGTTCCTCAACCCAACCTACGGAAGTTATTTAATTCGCGATCCTTAGTTCGCGAGCTCACGGTTGCTGAGAAAACAGGTTTTTTCATAGCAAGACGGGTGACAGCCCACCAAAATAGTAAAAAATCCGGTTTCTGAGAGTCGCAGTGCGGGACGCACTAAACGTTGCCACCATCAGGGCTGTTGCTGTAATTTCCCGGAGTGTCCCCCAACCTGAAGTCGGCGCTTACTGCCCCAATCTGAGTAAGATAGAAGCAACTGCAACTAAATTAATTGCTAATTCAGCCGATGTCTAGCTCAGAATCCATGTCCGCTCCAGAAGAGTCCGCTAAAATTGAGTTGCCCCGCACGAGTGAGTCGGAGGCACTAAAAAAAATTCGCCACACCACCTCCCACGTTATGGCGATGGCGGTGCAGAAGTTATTTCCCAAGGCGCAAGTGACCATTGGCCCTTGGATTGAAAACGGTTTCTATTATGACTTTGACACTCCCGAACCTTTTACGGAACAGGATTTAAAAGCCATTAAAAAAGAGATGATCAAAATCATCAACCGCAAATTGCCTGTAATTCGGGAAGAAGTCAGCCGCGAGGAAGCGGAACGCAGAATTAAGGAGATTAATGAACCTTACAAATTAGAAATTTTAGAAGGTTTGATCGAACCGATTACTCTTTACCATGTGGGTGAGGAATGGTGGGATTTGTGCGCCGGGCCTCACTTGGATAATACCAGTGAGTTGAATCCAAAGGCGATCGAGCTAGAAAGCCTAGCAGGCGCGTACTGGCGCGGCGACGAAACCAAAGCTCAGTTACAGCGCATTTACGGCACTGCTTGGGAAACTCCCGAACAATTAGCAGCATACAAACACCGCAAAGAAGAAGCATTAAGGCGCGATCACCGCAAATTAGGCAAAGAATTAGGCTTGTTTATCTTTGCCGATCCAGTTGGGCCGGGTTTGCCTTTGTGGACGCCGAAAGGCACTGTTTTGAGAAGTATTTTAGAAGATTACTTGAAACAAGAACAAATCAAGCGCGGTTATTTGCAAGTAGTGACTCCGCACATTGCCAGAGTCGATTTGTTCAAAATTTCTGGACATTGGCAGAAATACAAAGAAGATATGTTTCCGCTAATGGCGGAGGATGAAGAAGCGGCAGCAAACGAACAGGGTTTTGTCATGAAACCGATGAACTGCCCTTTTCACATTCAAATTTACAAAAGCGAATTGCGTTCCTATCGCGAATTGCCGATGCGCTTAGCGGAATTCGGCACAGTTTACCGCTACGAACAATCGGGAGAATTGGGCGGTTTAACGCGGGTGCGTGGCTTTACGGTGGATGATTCCCACTTATTTGTCACGCCGGAACAATTGGATGCTGAATTTTTGAATGTAGTGGATTTAATTCTGTCAGTATTCAAGAGTCTGCAACTGAAAAACTTTAAGGCGCGTTTGAGTTTCCGCGATCCGAACAATTTAGAGAAATATATCGGTTCCGATGAAGCTTGGGAAAAGGCTCAAGGTGCAATCCGCCGCGCGGTGGAAACTTTGGGAATGAATTATTTTGAGGGAATTGGGGAGGCGGCTTTTTACGGGCCGAAACTCGATTTCATTTTCCAAGATGTTTTGGATAGAGAATGGCAATTAGGAACTGTTCAGGTAGATTACAACTTGCCCGAACGTTTTGATTTGGAATACGTTGCTGAAGACGGCACTCGCAAGCGCCCGGTGATGATTCACCGCGCTCCTTTCGGTTCTTTGGAACGTTTGATCGGGATTTTGATCGAGCAGTATGCGGGGGATTTTCCGCTGTGGTTGGCGCCAATTCAGGTGCGATTGTTGCCTGTCAGCGCGGAGTTTTTGCCGTTTGCAAAGGAAGTGGCGGCGAAGATGAAGGCGCTAAATATTCGCGCAGAAGCTGATGAGGATAGCGAGCGTTTGGGCAAGTTGATTCGCAATGCTGAGAAGGATAAAATTCCGGTGATGGGTGTTGTGGGTGCGAAGGAAGTTGAGGCGAATAGTTTGAATATTCGGACGCGGGCTTCTGGGGAGTTGGGGGCGATTTCGGTTGATGAAGTGATTGGGAGGTTGCAGGCGGCGATTAGTAGTTACGGCGATTTTTAGGGGAGTTAATTACTGATTTGAGAACGGGCGAGACGCCCATTCCACATTTTTGAAAACGGGCGAGACGCCCATTCCACAACTAACGCAGATGATAGTTTGATATTGTCTGCGTTTTTCTAATTGAGCTGCTAAAATGATAGTAGTAAACGGAAGGTACATCCATGCCTAATCCATTTCCGGGGATGAATCCCTATTTAGAAAGTCCTGACTTTTGGCCCCAAGTACATCACTTGCTAATTAGTAGCATTTTTGAATCATTAGTGCCGCAGTTGCTGCCAAGATATATCGTCGATATTGAAAAAAGAGTTTATGAGATTAGTGGGGACAATTCCCTATTAGTGGGGATTCCTGATGTCACGGTGCAGCGTTCTCCTAGTCCAACCAGCCCTACTTCTTCTAATGTGGCAGTTGCCGCACCGCCTGTGACAGCTTTGAAAGTCAGACTGCCAGTACCTGTGGAATTTAGGGAAGCATATTTAGAGGTGCGAGATACAGCAACTAGGGAAGTTGTGACAGTGATTGAAGTGCTGTCACCAGCCAATAAGCGCCCTGGCAAAGGGCGAGAAATGTATGAAGCAAAGCGAGAAAAGGTGTTTGGTAGTCGAACTCATCTGGTTGAGATTGACTTGCTGCGAAGTTACCAACCCATGTTAGTTTTTGATAACGATATTGAGGCAAGTTATCGAATTTTAGTGAGTCGGGGAAATCAAAGGCCTTTGGCAGATTTGTACCTTTTCAATTTACCCGATATGATTCCTCCGTTTCCCCTGCCTTTGCGCGCGGGCGATGCGGAACCAACTGTAGATTTACAAGCGTTATTAAATGGGGTTTACGATCGCGCCGCCTATGACTTTAGAATAGATTACACCGCCGTACCCGTACCTGCGCTTTCAGAAGCCGATACTGCTTGGGCTGCTTCTCTGCTTAGGGAGTAGTAATCTTGGACGCATCTCAACCAAAGAAACCGGGTTTGTTGCGGTTTTTGCGGGCTGTAACGAAGTCTTGGAGCAAAAACCCGGTTTCTGGCCACCCGTGCATAAGTCCTAAGCAGGTAAATCAACAGGAGTTAAATCAATGCCTAATCCATTTCCGGGAATGAATCCTTATTTAGAAAGCCCTGAGTTTTGGCCCGAAGTTCATCATTTACTGATTAGTATCCTTCAGGAGTCATTGGTTCCTCAACTGGTGCCAAAATATCGAGTTGCGATCGAAAAGCGTATTTATGAAATTAAGGGAGAACAATCTCTTTTAGTTGGGATTCCCGATGTTTCAATTGTGCGCCCCCCTACTCCCAGAAATTCCAGTGCATCTAATGTAGCTGTCGCGACACGAACTGCTACGCCTTTGAAAGTCGGATTACCGATGTTTGAGGAGGTGAGAGAAGGGTATTTGGAGATTATAGATATAGCAAGTAAGGAAGTTGTGACGGTGATTGAGGTGCTTTCACCTGCTAATAAACGTCCGGGACAAGGGCGGACAATGTATGAGGAAAAGCGGGATAAGGTGTTGGCAAGTCGATCGCACTTAGTGGAAATTGACCTGCTGCGAATTTACGAACCTCTGCCAGTTTTGGGTAACGATATTGACGGAACTTATCGGCTTTTGGTGAGTCGGGCAGATTGTCGCCCCACGGCTGATTTGTATTTGTTTAATCTACCGGATGCAATTCCGGCTTTTCCTTTGCCTTTGCGCGGAGACGATGCTGAACCAATGGTCGATTTACAGGGGTTATTGAATACATTGTACGATCGCGCCGGATATGATTTTACGATCGATTATATGGCTGAGTTAGTCCCTGCGCTTTCAGAATCCGATGCTGTTTGGGCGGATGCTTTGTTGTCCGAAACCAGTCTGCGGTCATCTGAAACCTAAAAACACCTACACAAAACGTTACATATTTGTTAACATCGGGACGAGCCTGTCCTCAACAGCCCCTCTATTAACCTTCTAAACTAACCGTTATGAGTCAACCTCCCTCAGCAATTCCAGCCTCAGAAGAGTCCGCCGAAACTCCAACAGCGCCGACAAACAATGCACCTCCACCGAGTTATGTCAAGCTGGCGATGCGGAACATGGTTCGCAAGCGGGCGACTTCTTTGTTTCATTTTGCCTTGACAGCCGCCGGACTTTTGGGCGTACTCGTGGGTTTGGCATTTCTCGATCGCTATTTCAATTCTTAATCGAGGATTCCAACAATCAGCCTCTAATTTCTGCTGATGTTTTTGATCTTTCTTAATCTGGAGTTAAGCTGATTGTTCTGCCTGACTGTTGCAATCTCTAACAGATTACTGTATCTTGCCAGCAACAGCAAAATCCCCTGCCGTTCGATCGCGCCATTGGAATTTGTAAAAAATTGAATATATCCCTTGACAGGAGAGCAAAAAAATGTTAATAGAGGTGAACGTCGAGGACTGTTACGGGATCGCCCAGCAGTCAGCCGACGCTTCCAACCTCCCTGAGAGTGCAGCCAGCGGGGAGATTGCAGCCGAAACCTGGGAAAATTGGTTTAGCGTTTGGCTGGAAAACCAGGCGGCGGATGTGCCAGTGGCCCCAGGCTACGAAGTCAGTCTGCGTTTAACCGCCGATACGGAGATGCAAGCCCTCAACCTCCAGTACCGCCAGCTCGATCGACCGACCGATGTACTAGCTTTCGCAGCTTTAGAGGTAGACTGTCCTCAGCTAGAGGAAATGCAGTCATCTGAACCCCTATACTTGGGTGATATCGTCATCTCGATCGATACAGCTAACCGACAAGCCCAGCAGCAAGGACATCCCCTGAAGACCGAACTAGCTTGGCTGGCAGCCCACGGTTTTCTGCATCTTTTGGGCTGGGATCACCCGGATGAAGAAAGTCTGACTCAAATGCTCGATCGACAAGAAACTTTGCTGCGGGCGATCGGTCTTGCGATCCAAACAGCATAACTGAAGTTGATGGTTACTTAACAAAGTATGTCAAGCCCAATATAACTTTCTGAAATTAAACCAAAACTTTAGTAAAAACTTAGAAAAGTTACCTAGACTTGATGAAGTTAATTTCAAAAGTTTAGCTTTCATTCATCTCTGTAAATTAAAGTTGGTTCTTTATGACACTAGATAGACCCTCAATTTCATCACAAATCGCACAGTTTCTGCCCATGCCTCAAGACTCTTCTAGCCAGACAGTCCAGGAGCCTAAAAAAGCCTTGAAATACAACCGAGAGCTGTCCTGGAAAATCGCATCTAGCTTAGCTACGAGTTTTAGATACGCTTGGGGGGGTCTGAGTTATGCTTTTGAAACTCAGCGCAATTTTCGGATTCACACAGTTATTGGCACTTTGGCGATCGGACTCGGCCTATTTTTGCAACTGAAACCTGTAGAAATATCTGTGATCGGCGTCACCATTGGCATAGTTTTAGCAATGGAACTGTTGAATACGGCGATCGAATCGGTGGTAGACTTGACAGTCGGGCAATCTTACCACGAACTAGCCAAAATTGCCAAAGACTGCGGTGCCGGAGCAGTTCTGGTATCGGCAATGGCTGCGATCATCGTCGGTACTGCACTTCTGCTGCCTCCTTTGTGGGCAGTCGTTCAAATTGCGATCGGCCGTCAGTAAATTATTGGCCTCAGCAAATTTTAGGTTTTAGATGACCAATGGGAGGTTTTTAGTTTTATTCGTCTATATTGCAACTATTTTTATCTTGGGCATCTATCTAAAATCTTAAAACCCTTGCTTTCAGGGAGCGAGTTAACCTAAAATCTAAAATCTAAAACCTAAAATCCAACTTAACCCGTGATTATAGTAATCGATAACTACGACAGTTTTACATACAATTTGGTACAGTATCTAGGAGAACTCGGTGCCCAGTTGCCCGTAGCCAGCGAAGTGCAAGTCTACCGCAACGACCAAATTTCCTTAGCAGAAATTAGGCAATTGCAGCCGGCAGCAGTGGTGATTTCTCCCGGCCCGGGACGGCCGGAAGATGCGGGAATTTCTCTGGAATTAATCAAAGAATTGGGGCCGACTCTACCAATTTTAGGCGTGTGCCTCGGACATCAAAGTATCGGTCAAGTATTCGGTGGCAAAATTGTTTCTGCACCCGTGTTGATGCACGGCAAAACTTCTCAGGTAGAACACGCAGGAGTCGGAGTTTTTCAGGGCGTGGAATCGCCGATGATTGCAACTCGCTATCACAGTTTAGTAATTGAAAAGCAGAGTTGTCCAGAAGTTTTGGAAATTACCGCTTGGGTTGAAGACGGAACTATTATGGGCGTGCGACACCGGGAATATCCGCACATTGAAGGTGTGCAGTTTCACCCGGAAAGTATTTTGACGACTGCGGGAAAGCAATTATTGCGAAATTTCTTGGAACGGCTTTAGGAACGCGAATTAAATAACTTACAATTTTAATTGTTATTGTGGGATGGGCGTCCCGCCCGTCCTTTTTGGACG